>NZ_JBMDIY010000049.1:0-38637 GCF_057808895.1 Flavobacterium sp. FG68 | reverse complement strand
TAAAAGTGGCGAATGGTGTTCCGCTTACAACTCCCGTTGCTGTGCGGTCAGCTCCGCCATTTTCTTTATAAACAACTGTATATGGACCTGTTCCTGCTGTTGCGGTAAAAGTTAATTGACCTGCACCAGTTTCACAAAACGGACCATTTGCTGTTAAACTTCCCTGCGGTAATGGGTTGACGGTTATTGTTGCTGAATTTTGGGTGAAACCAGAACTTCTAACACAGGTATTTGCATCTGTAACCGAAACTAAAGTATAAGTTGTCGTTGCGGTAACTGGCGTTGTAAAAGTAGCAAAAGACGTTCCGCTTACTACTCCCGTTGCTGTACGGTCAGCTCCTCCGTTTTCTTTATAAACAATTGTATATGGGCCTGCTCCTGATGTCGCTGTAAAAGTTAACTGTCCTGCGCCCGTTTCACAAAACGGACCATTTGCAGTTAAGCTTCCCTGCGGTAATGGATTAACAGTTATTGTTGTTGAATTTCCTGTAAAACCTGAACTTCTAACACAGGTATTTGATCCTGTTACAGAAACTAATGTATAAGTTGTTGTTGCGGTAACTGGCGTTGTAAAAGTGTTAAACGGTGTTCCGCTTACAACTCCCGTTGCAGTTCTGTCTGCTCCTCCGTTTTCTTTATAAACAATTGTGTATGGACCAGTTCCTGCTGTTGCCGTAAATGTCAATTGTCCAGCTCCTGTTGCACAAAATGGGCCGTTTGATGTCAAACTTCCCTGCGGTAATGGATTGATAGTTATTGTTGCTGTATTTCCTGTAAAACCTGAACTTCTAACACAGGTATTTGCTCCCGTAACCGAAACTAATGTATAAGTTGTTGTTGCGATAACTGGCGTTGTAAAAGTGTTAAACGGTGTTCCGCTTACAACTCCTGTTGCAGTGCGGTCTGCTCCGCCATTTTCTTTATAAACAACTGTATATGGACCTGTTCCTGCTGTTGCGGTAAAAGTTAATTGTCCGGAACCTGTTACACAAAAAGGACCATTTGCTGATAAAGTTCCTTGTGGTAAAGGATTAACTGTTACTGTTGTCGCTATAGAATTTGCAGCTGTACAAACTCCATTTTGAACAACAGCTCTAAATTCAGTTGTTTCACTAAGCGGTCCAGAAGTATAAGTATTTGTTGTATTTGCAATATCAGTCCAAGTTGAAAATGGAGCTATAGAATATTGCCATTTTTGAATTGTACCTGTTTGTCCTGCTAAAGATAAAGCAGCACTTGTTGCTCCAGCACAAATTGTTGTTCCGCCTGAAACTGTTCCACCAGCTGAAGGAGCAAAAATTGTAACTGTTGTAACGTTTGAAGTAGATATAGCTGAAGAACAGACTCCGGATGTTAAATTAGTAACGGTAATATTACTTGTCCCAACAGTGTTTAAACCTGCTGCTGTAAATGTTCCCGTTCCGGCAGTAGTCACAGTCATTATTGCTGTAAGTCCTGTCGCACTTGGATTGCTTCGACTGTATGTCACGGTATAAGTTCCTGTTGGTAAAGACGCAGCAGATGATGTCAATGTTACAACTGAAGTAGTTCCAAGATTACTGCAAACATTTACTGCCGAAATTCCTGTAATACTATAAGTAGGGCAAGTATAGGTTACTATAACCTGACCAGATGCTCCTGATCCTCCAGGCTGAGCAGCAGCAAGAGCAGAACTCATTGAGCCACTACCTCCTCCTCCTGGGGCAGCACCGGGGTTTCCAACTGTAGTTCCAAGAACTAAGCTTGGCACAGATGCTCCTCCGGCTCCTCCTCCGGGACTTGCTCCATTTCCTCCTTTTCCGGAACTTAATAAAAGTGCGGCTAAAACATTTCCTCCAGTTCCTCCTGCTTCACCAGCAGTTTTTGTAGTACCAAAAGAGGCTGCTGTAGATCCACCAGCACCTCCGGCAGGTGCTCCACCTGCATTGTTAGCCAAACCTCCTGCTCCACCTGCAGCATATATTACTGTTTCATAACCGGTAATGGTTGAATGCCCGCCTGCAGCTCCATTATTTACTGTACCGGCTACTGTACCGGCAACTACAACATTTAAAGTATTGCTGGCTGTTACATTGATATTACTTCTGGCATAAGCGCCTCCGCCTCCTCCGCCTCCGCTTCGTCCTTCAAGTAAACCTGAGCCGCCCGCGCCGCCACCGGCACCGCCTCCGCCCCAAGCTTGCACATCCATTACCGTAACACCAGCGGGAACGACTATTGTTCCATTAGATGTCAATGTATGTGGGGGCTGTGCCCATAAGGAAAAACAAAAAAAGGAGAATAAGAGCGAGAGTTTAATTTTATTTGATAAAAAATTCTCTTGGCATTCATTGAATAAAGAAAAACAACGAATAAAAAATTGAGGTAAGATTAGAAAGATTGGTAATTTTTTTTTCATCGCACTATTTTTTAATTAACAGAAAAAGATTCACCAGTGAGAGAAAGTCTGGTTTAGTTTAATTTCTAAATACCTCAAAAAATCACATTGACTTCAAAAATGATTTTTGAAACAAAAGCAAAGAATAGTTAGCAAATGTTGCTTTTTGTGGTATTTAAATAAGCATTAAATAGTATTTGGCAGATAAAAAATAAGTTACATTTTGTTTAAGGGGTTTAAAAAATGTATATTAACGGCTTTTATGTTATATTCGTCGATTGACTGTTAAAACAAGGTACGATTTTTTTTACATCAGATTTAGACGGAAAATGTTAAATATTGTAGATTTAACACTTTTAAGTTGATAATTTAAAAATTGTGTAGGTTGTGTTAATTTACCCAACAAATTGATTAAGTGTAATTTATACTTATAAAAACTATTCAAAAAGAAAAATCCCCATACATAAATATGTTGGCGGATTATCTACATTGATAAAAATTCTAGTTTAGAAAATGATCTTTTTTGTCTTTGAAAAATCATCTTCTAAAATTACTTTCACTAACATGATTTGATGAACAATTCTTAAATTTGATATTACTAATTCAAACTCGTTTAGTTTTCTTTTTTCGAAAAGTAATTTTCCATTAATATCATAGAGCTGAACATTTTTTAGTTTTTGATTTTTCGATCTTATATTGATTATTTTATCTTTTGACGAAACCAAAATTTCATTTTTAGTATTCTGAAAATCATCAACACTTAAATTTTTATTAGTAAAATGAAGGATGAATCTATCTGTAAAAACTCCTATTTCACTATGAAAGGTGTAATCTTTTAGGGTTAGATTGGAAATACTATTCATTAGCTTGTCTTCTAAATAAATTTCCTGTTCTGACAAATTACCATCAGAATGATCTATCGCTATTGTAAAACTATCGGCGATTACCGTTTTATATCCTAAATTAATTTCATCAGAATCCTGAAAAGGTAAAGCTCGTCCCTGAATTACTAATTTTTTGCTTTCACTAATACTATAAAAGTCTACAAATTGGTTTCCATTTAAGGTTTCTGCATCATAATTTAGATCATAAGAATTTGTTGCACCTGGCAGGTATCCAATTAAAATTTGTTTAAAAGCACCATTATCATTTTGAAGATTCAGCCATAATCTATTTTTAGCTGCTTCTTTCTTAGTCTCTGTTTGTCTTTTTACAGGTTTAAAAAACTTATTATTTGTTCCGGAAATTCGCATGCTATTATTGAATTCCAAAAGTCCTAACTGATTACTTTTAACAAAAAATCCTTGACCGGAAGCTATTTTACCATCGGGAATTGTTTCATTGATACCTTTAGAAATTGCTTTTGTACCCACCCCGCCAACTAAATTATAAACGGCATAGTCATCTGATGTATATTCTAAATTTGTTATTTGTGTATTATGTGTCCAGAAATAAAGCGCGCCTTTGATTTTAAATTCGTTTTTACTCAAAAAAATATTCCCATCAATAGCTGATGGATATGGATTTCCAATTAAGTAAAACCTATTGTTTTCTTGTAAATCAACTTCAACCTTTCCATTATTTGGAACACCTGTAAAAACTCCTTCATATATAGATCGTTCAAACTGAGAAAATCCCTGAGGAGATCTTATTATATATCCTTTTCCTAAAGACATATAACTGGATGGTTCTTCAATTTTCCAGCCTGGCAATGCAGAATTGTACGACTGATATTTATCAAATAATGTGTGAGGTGAAAGATCAATTAGTTTTTGATTATTGACTGGAGAAGACCAATAGGTATAATCAAATTTTAAAACAGGATTTGTTTTTCTTTTCATCTGCAGAATTCCAGAATTTACCATATCATCATCTGATTGGTATAAACTGGCTGAATCTTCTAAAGCTAATGTTCCTAAACCTGAATATGAAAATTCAATTCCTAAAGTATTTCCACTTAAAAGTGTAACTTTTTTTCCTGCTTCAATGCTGCAGCTGCAAACATTCGATGAATTTAAAATCGGAAAATCTTCTTTAAAAAAGATTTCTTTTCCTCCAGACGGATAACCGTTTGACCATGAACGACCATCCCAAATTGTTGATTCGAGACAAAGTTTTAACCGACAAATTCTATGCTTGGAAAATCCTGAAACAGAATTAAAATTTCCTCCTATTAAAAGTCTAAAATCGGATGTAATACTTAATGCAAAAATTTTATTGTTTACTGATGCATTGAAGGTGTTATCAAAATCTCCTGTTTTTAGCAATCTTATTAATCTTAAAGAAGGGTAATTTTTATAAGTTCCTGAAAAGGTTCCGCCAACTAAAAGACGATCATCTGGCTGTACCAAAATTGCACGAATATCTCCTTTATTAAAACCTGTTCCGGAATCAAAACTGCTGTCTAAACTTCCGTTAGAATTTAGACGAAGAATTCGTTTTTGCGAACTTTTATTATACATTAAAAAAGACCCGCCAACAACTATTTTTCCGTCTGATTGTAATGCAATTGCGTAAACATTTTTATCAAAACCTTCTCCAATATTAAAACTTGTATCGATACTTCCATCTGTATTTAATCGAACCAAATGCTGATAGGACTGATCATTAAATTTTATAAATCTTCCTCCGATTAAAATCTTTCCGTCGGGCTGAATTAGAATATCGTCTATTATAGCATCTGCGCCAAGACCTGTATTAAAAGTTGGATCTTGTGAACCATTGGGCAGTAACCTTACAATCCTAATTATTGAAAGATCGCCATTGTAGCGTGTAAAGTTTCCTGCAACAATAATTTTATTATCGGACTGTAATGCCATAGCATAAATTTGGCTATTGAATCCTGAACCCATATTGAAGGAATTATCAATTGATCCGTCTTGAAAAATTCTAACAATTCTATTATAAAGCTGATCATTATATTTGGTGAAATTTCCACCCAAAATAATTTTACCGTCTGCTTGAAGAATAGCTGTTTTTATTAAGTTATTTGCTCCGGTTTGGCCAGTATTAAAATCGGGGTCAAATGATCCGTCTTCTAAAAGTCTTGCAATTCTAAAAGCAGGATTATTATTGAACTTCGTAAAGTTCCCAAGTACTATTGTTTTTTGATTTTCTAATGGAATGATTTTTAAAACAGAATTATCAAAACCAATTCCAGAGGCCAAATAACCGGTATCTTGTTCTCCTTCTAAATTTACTTTTGCCAGTCTTCCCTGATTTTGTCCATCGAAAACAGAAAATGTTCCTCCAATAAACCACGATCCTTCTGAGTCATTTGCGAGTGTCCAAACAGTAGATGCCGGCCCCGTACCCATATCAAAATCAGGTTTTATAGTTCCGTCTGAATTTAAGAAAGCCACATGATTAACAGTTACTCCATCATAGCGACCGGTAAAAGATCCGCCAGCCATGATATTTCCTTCACTATCAATTTTGATAACCTGAACAACATTATTAAAACCTGATCCAAGAAAACTGAAATCACGGGAGCCATCCGCATTAAGACGCACAATTCTATTGGCAGTAATTCCATTATATGATGTAAAACTTCCTCCTAAGAGTATCTTGCCATCGGGTTGAACTTCAATTGTATTTACATTATCATCAAAACCAGTCCCTATATTAAAATCTTTATCTATACTACCATCAGAATTTAGCCTGATTATTCCATTAGAGTCAAAATCATTAAAAGAGGTAAAATTGCCCACAACTAAAATCCTCCCATTAGACAAAACGCGAACATTTGAAATGAGTAAAGCTGAGCCTATACCTATTTTAAATGAAGTGTCTATTAAGCCGTTTGGCAGTAATCGTGCAATTCTGTTTACGGCTGTATTACCATATTTTGTAAAAGTACCAGCAATTATAATTTTCCCATCTGACTGCAAATCTATATCATGAACAATTCCTGCTCCTGAACTAGCTGCAACGACTGTGTTAAAAGATTCATCATAAGACCCATCATTGTTTAGGCGAACGAGCCTTCCCGCATTTTTTCCATTATAAGTTGAAAAATTTCCTCCAACTAATATTTTACCATCGGGCTGAACATTTGAAGAATAAATTTTACCATTAAAACTAGTTCCTGTATCAAAACTTTCGTCTATTGTTCCGTCCGGTTTTAAACGAGTTAAGTATGAAGATGGAATTCCGTGCAGACTTGTATATTCACCTCCAACAATCAGGTTATTGTCTGGCTGCAAAAAAAGAGTTCGGACAGTCGCGTTAAATCCATCTCCTTTAGATCCGTCATCGATTGTATTAAAAGTGTTATCAACTTTTCCCTGTTGGGCAATAAGAGTGTTTGTGAAAGGCAGAAAAATGAGGAACAGGATGTATTTTATCAAAGTCGTAAAATAGTAAATTAATATTTGTAAGAATTAACCGAAATTAATTTACTTTGAAAAATAATACAATACCCACTTTTGGTGATTTTTTATTTATTTTAAAAACAAAAAATCCATTCCGCAAAACGGAATGGATTTTTTTTATTAGAAGAAGTTTTTTTCTATTTAAAGATAATCTTTCTTGTTATTTCTGCTTTGTTTTCAAGGGTAACTTTTACGAGCAAAATCTGCTCAGCAGCCTGTAAATTTGAGATTGACAATTCTGTCGTTCCAACTTTCTTTTTATTGTATAAAAGTTTGCCGGTGATATCAAAAACTGAAACCTCTTTAATGTTTTCTTTTGAAGAAGTGACTTTGATTGCTTTATCTTTTACAGAAACCAAAAGTTCGTCTTTTACATTTTCGAAATCTCCGGTTCCTAATGTTTTGTTAGTATAACGAAGCGTGAAACGATCTGTAAATGTTCCTATATCGGTAGTAAATTTATAGTTTCCAGCTTTTAGGTTATAAATTGTACCTGTTTTTTTATCTTCAAGATAAATTGCCTGATCATTCAATAATCCATCCGTATGATCTATTGCAATTGTAAATTCTCCTGCAACAGCAGTTCTGTATCCAAGCGGAATTAAATCTGTATCCTCAAAAGGAAGTCCACGTCCTTGAATAGTTAGTTTTTTAGCATCATTTAAACTGTAAAAGTCTAAATTGACACTTCCGTTGAGTGTTGCTGCATCATAATTTTGATCCCAGCTGTTTGTTGCTCCTTCAATGTAACCAATTAGTACCTGCTTATACAATCCTGTAGCATTTGAGATATTAAGCCATAAACGGTTTTTTTCAAGATTGGTTTGAGCCGTTTTAAAGAACTGACTGTTATTGCCTGCAATTCGCATACTGTTTGTAAAAACAACATTATTTCCTGTACTGGCTTTGAAGAAAAATCCCTGAGCTGCTGCAATTTTCCCACTTGCAGGCGGACCATTTGAAGTTCCTGTGCTTCCTGATAAGGTATATACCGAATAATCATCCGGGTCATAGTTGTAAGTTGCATTTCCATTGGTGTTTTCGTCAGGCTGGTTACTGTGTGTCCAGAAATACAATGCTCCAACACCAGCGTCATTAATCAATCTATCGGCATCTATTGCTGATGGGTATGGGTTTCCAATTAAATTCCATTTTGTAGCGACTGGAGTAACCGTAATATTTCCATTGTTTGGAACTCCTGTAAATGAGGCCTGAAAAACAGCTGGACTTACATTACCTTGTGGTCCTCTTATGATATAACCCTGCCCTGGTGTCATTACCAAAGTTCCGTTATAACTAGTTACCCATCCACTTGATGGATTAAAGCTTTGGTATTTATCTGCCAATGTTGTTGGCGATAAATCATGAAGCGTCATTCCGGGTGTTGCCGTAACTGGTATTGACCAGTATACATAATCATAACGATTTACAGGCGTAGTGCTTCTTAAATAAGTAATGTTTCCAGTATTAACCGCATTAGTAGTTTGAACCAAACTTGCATTATTATCAAAGGTTAATGAACCGCCTGAATTAACATTTAAAGAGTTAGTAATTGTTAAAGTCCTTCCAGATGGAACTGTCATGTTAACACCACTATTTATGGTACAAGAACAAGCGGTTAAATCTGCTGAAATTGCAAACGCTCCAGTAAAAACAGCTCTTTTTGTTGCAGTTGGAGTTCCGTTAGACCAAGCTGTTCCATTCCATGTTGTCGAAGATTGATCAGTAATTGTTGCTCCTAAACTCGATGGTGACTTACAGCCTCTGGTATTATCTGTTACTCTAAATGTATAAGTATTGGCAGCTAATAAAGGAATTGTTGTACTAGTTCCTGAACCCGTATATGTAGCAGATCCCGGGCTTCTTTCTATAGTCCAAGTTCCAGTTGCTGGTAAGTTATTTAAAATAACACTTCCTAAAGCAGCGCATGAAACATCGCTTATTGTGCCAATGGTTGGTGGTGGCAGTAAATCTATGGATGTTGAAATATTATCTGTATAGGTATGTCCCGAAATATCTTCAACGACATTTAACGATGGGTCAGTTCCGGTAACTTTTGCAGAATTAACAACTCTTCCAGTAAGTACATCATTACTAGTAATCGTATAAGTTCCGGCTAATGTAGCAGTTGCTCCGGCGGCCAAACTAGCAATTGGGTTTCCTGTAATAATAATTCCCGGCATTGGATCAGTCACACGAACATCTGTAATAGGAACTTCTCCTGTGTTTTTTACATTAAAAGTATAATTAATAACATCTCCAGCTTTCCCGCATGATGGCATCGAAGCTGTTTTTATAAGACTTAATTCAGCAATTTTTAATGAATTTGTATTAAAAGCAATAAAAGCACAATCTGAACTGCCTGAAAAAGTTACTACAAAACGGTCCACCTGAGCAGCGTTTGCAGATGTTATTCCAAATTGACTGGTTTCGATTGCAAGCATTCTAATGTCTCTTGTTGATGCGGCAGCAAATCCGAGAGTTCCATCCATTTTAAATAAATCAAGACTATACGTACCAATCGCAGTTACAGCATCAAACTTTATAGATAATTCAGTTCCTACGGTATTTCCTAATGCATCGATAAATTTAAAAGTATCTGGTGTTCCTCCTGGGTCTGCAACCTGCGTTACAATTAAATCAGGAATTCCGTCACCAATACCTGAAAGATTCAGGTTATTGGTACCTACTTTAAATTCAGCTGTTCCGGCTTTTATATTAGCAACACCTGTACCAATTGAAAGTCCGCTTGATCCATCAGTTAATCTTGATGCAAGTTCAGCTCCAGTAGCAGTTGAACCGGCTAAAGCAGGAACCAAAGTAGCCGTACTTGTTGATCCGTCTATCATAGAACCTTGCAAAAAGTATGAGCTTGATGTTGAACCAAGAGATTGAATTTTTAATGCTCTAAATTTTTGTGCATTATAAACTACAGAGTGCGAATCTAGAGTCGTATTACTAACTCCTGTTGAATAAGTAGTTCCATTCCATGAGAATGCCAATAGGTTGTTTTCTCTGTCTGGACGATTACCAACTCCAGTAGTAGAATTTGAAGTCCAGTATCCGTTCCAATCAGTGTGGATTCTTGAAACAGCTGTTAGCTGCGCTGACATTTTTAAAGAAACCAATAAAAATATAAACAGTATCTTTTTAAATAAAGAACGGGTAAACAAAAGTAATTTTTGGGGCATACAATTTGTGTTTGGTTTGATTCGGTTATTAATAATGATTTAATTCTTAAAAAAATTTAAACTTATTTTTACTTTACTCTTTTTATTTAGTACGTTCATTACATGGAAAAATCCGGCAGCTTTCACTGTCGGATTTTTTTTATATTTTATTTTAATTATTTGAAAATGATTTTCCTTGTTGTTGCAGAGTCATTTTCAAGAATAACTTTTACTAATAAAACCTGATCGGCAGACTGCAGATTCGAAATCGATAATTCTGTCGTTCCTATTTTATTTTTACTATATAAAAGCTTTCCTGTAATATCATATATATTTACTTCTTTAATGTTTTCTTTTGAAGAAGTGACTTTGATTGCTTTATCTTTTACAGAAACCAAAAGTCCGTCTTTTACATTTTCAAAATCGCCTGTACCTAATGTTTTATTCGTATAACGAAGTACAAAACGATCTGTAAATGTTCCTATCTCAGTAGTAAATTTATAGTTACCGGCTTTTAAATCCTGGATTGTATTAGTTACTTTATCTTCAAGATATACTTTTTGATCTTCAAACAAACCGTCAACATGATCTATAGATATAGTAAACTCACCTGCAATTGCTGATTTATATCCCAAAGGAATTACATCAGTATCTTCAAAAGGTGTTGCACGACCCTGAATCGTTAATTTTTTTGCATCATTAATACTGTAAAAATCTGTATATGTATTTCCGTTAAGTGTTGCTGCATCATAATTTTGGTCCCAGCTGTTTGTTGCTCCGTCAAGGTAACCAATCAATGCTTGTTTAAAAGCTCCTTCTGCATTAGTAAAGTTCAGCCATACGCGGTTTGATTCAACTGCAGCTTTTTCTGAAGTTTTGAAGAATTGGGTATTATTACCAGCAATTCTCATACTATTTGTAAATACAATATTATTACCTGTACTAGCTTTAAAGAAAAATCCCTGTCCTGCAGCAATGTATCCCGAAGGGGCAGCTGCACCGCCTGTTGTTACAACACTTCCGGTTAAACTATATACGGCATAATCTGAAGTAGTATAATTGTATTTTGCATCTCCAGCCACGGCTCCGCTTGGAGGTGAATTATGTGTCCAAAAATATAAAGCTCCAGTTCCTGCGTCATTGATTAAACTATTTGCACTTATCGCTGACGGATAAGGATTCCCAATCAGGTTCCATTTAGTTGCTGTTGGCGTAACCGTAATATTTCCATTATTCGGCACACCTTTAAAAGAAGCTAAATAAACTGCAGTACTGTTTATATCATATTCCTGTGGAGATCTTACAATATATCCTTGTCCCGGAGTCATTACTAAAGTTCCATTATAATTTATTGTCCATCCAGTAGTTGGATTATAACTGTAATATTTATCTGCCAGTGTTGTTGGTGACAAATCATGCAACGTTAGTCCCGGAGTTGCTGTTATCGGTGACGACCAATAAGTAAAATCATAACGACGAATAGGGGCAGTAGCTCTTTGCAATTCAAACGAATTTGCTGCTCCCTGATATGCATTTGCATCTGTGCTTTTTTGCAATAATGACCCTCCGTTTTTGATTAAAAGTTTTCCGCCAGCACCAACAGTTGTAGTTTCTTGTACTGTTAACGTTCTATTTGTTGGAACCGTCAATGTAACACCCGGGTTAATTGTACAAGAACAAACTTCAAGATCTGAATTTAACGTTGTATTAGCCGAAATTGTTATTGCAGAACCGCTTGCCGGAGCTGATGAACCATCGTAGATTGTTGGTATAGCAACCAGATTTAAAGCCATTTTTGCATCTCCAGCATCTTCTCTTAATCGAACTTCTATTTTTGAATTTTTATTTAAACTATAAATTTGACCCGTTTTAACTAAAACAGGAGCTCCAATATTTTGTCCTGCTGTATATTCTAACACTTCATTTACATAAATTCTCATATCATCATCGCAGTTTACAACCTGAAGCTGATAATTTCCACAAGGAAAACCTTGACGTTTGTAAGTTACGGTAAAGTTGTCAACCGGGATTGGTGCTCCTTGCCATGAAGTTGCTGAAGACGGAGATTTATCAGCTGCCCATGAAGTTGTTGTGTTAATATTTAAATTCGAATCAACATATGTTCCTGCATAAGCAGTTTGAGTTAAATCAAAATTGTTTTTTGTAAAACCGTAAACATTCCAAACATTATTTCCGTATGGCAAATTAACGTTATCTCCTTTAATTAAACCGTATGAAAAAGTAGTACGTGAAGAACCTACATTTTCATAATATTCTAAGATAAATTCATGAGATCCTGCAGATAATGTATATAAGGTCGCATCCAGAATAAAGCTATGGTCATTCCATCTGCTTAAAACCAAATTACCATCAATGTATAATTTTATACCATCATCACTTCCAATTGAAAAATTATAAGTTCCTGCTGCAGTCGTTGTTCTCATTTTGTAACGAACAAAAAAGTTATCTGCAGGAGCGGTTCCGCATATATTTGTTGTAACTCCTCTTACTGTACTTGCTCCAATATTACGATCAAAAATCGCTGGTTCAGTTACATTACCAATAAAAACGTTTGTTGCTGTTGCCGCCGCTGCATTATAGGCAGGGTTTGGAGCAGCATTTGTCCATTTATAAACATAACCTATCCAAGAGTCTACTCCAAATGTTGTCTGATCTCCTTGTCCACAAATAATAATTTCGTCAGCTCCCATATCTGGTGCTGTTGTACTTCTTGTTTCGTTGTCAATATCTGTTGTAAAACCAGTTATTGGAGTTCCTTTAGCATGAATTCCAGAGTTTGTTGTATTTTGAGCTAAGTGAAAATCTGTTGTTGAAATAAATTTAGGTTCAACTATAATAGAACTTTGTTCTTTTGCAGCAGCAACTGCTTTCCAGGCGGCAAGAGTTGTATAGGTTCCTGATGATAATTTATTTGATAAGACACCTGTACTCGCTAAGTAATAATTATTATTATTAAATTCTGTTATAGCAGTATGATCTGTACTGGAATTTATTAAATACTGATTTCCTGTCGTTTGCGAATTATAGAAAATATTATTTTTAATTCCGATACTACTTCCGGCAGCAATTGTTAAACAAGCCGAATTTGTTACTGCAGAAGCTGAGTTCATCACCAATGTATTGTAATAAATTTTACCTCCAGAACCTGAGTTATAATTAATACTAGATGATGCTTTTTTAGAGTAAACATTACTAATTATGTTATTATATACTGTATTCGTGTTATTGTTAATATACAATCCATTTGCTTTTTCATCTACAGAGCTAATAGCACTTATTGTATTTCCATAAACAACATGACTTGTCCCTGCATTTAAAGCTATACCGTTTACATCTTTAGAAGCTGATACACCGCTAATTGCATTTCCATAAATAGTATTTGTTCCTCCGTTTATAGAAATACCACTTGTATCAACACCATTTGCGATTGTTGTTATTGTGTTACTGTAAATAGTATTTGTTCCTTTGTCAATATAGATTCCGGCACAATAACCATTTGAGACACTATTATTTACATCATTGATAGTATTGCTAAAAATTTGACCATTACTTGTTCCTAAGATAATTATCCCCGAATGCATTGGGCTGTATCCCGTAGTGTTTTTTTGAACCCCATTTATTGTATTGCCTGAAATCTCATAATCTTTAGCATTATTTAGATAAACACCTAAAAATGGTTTATCAGCTACAGTTGTTCCTCCAATTATATTGTTTTGAATTTTCCAGCTAGTTGAAAGATTTGTTGCATTTCCGGCTACATAAACAGCTTGGCCAACTTTTGTAAAAGTTACATTTTGAATTAAATTATTTGAGTTTGCAGACTCTGCATCACTTCCAACAGAACTCGTTCCTCCTCCAAAAACTCCAATAGACAAATCATCATCTCTATAGTTTTGTCTTAAAATCAAGTTTTTAATCTCGTTATTTAATGCTCCGTTTGTTCCATTTTCACTCGCAATCCATATTACACTTTTCTTTGGGTTTAATGGATTGTTATTGTAGATAGTTAAGTTTTTAGATGTTGTTGCATTATTACTTCCATCAAAAACAACATTATCCACTCCATTTAATTTAAAAACTGTTGGATTAGATGTTGATGTTGGCAAATTTGTAGCTTCAATTGAAACTGTTTTTCCTGTATTTGGCTTAAAAGTAACTTTGTATTGTGTATTGTTGAAATAAGGGTTTATGTTTAATGGAAAAACTTCATTTGTTGCTCTGGTATACGCTGTATTGTCAAGTAAAAATGTTACCGCTGCAGAAACACCAACGTTGTTAAGAGTATTTACCGCAGATGTTAAAGTATTAAAATCTGCAGTTGCAACGCTTCCAATGGTATACGGTCCAGCTAAGGGTCCCATTAATTTACCTGTAAACTTTAACGTATTTGGTAAAATCTTCCATTTAATATTATTATAATCATTCCCTTTTGTGTAAAGGCGAATAATTAATTTTTGATTTGAATTTAAAGATTCATTGATTTTAATACTCTTTGAAGGATTTCCTGAAATTGATTCTTCTGCAACTAAATTGCTGGCAGTATTGAAAAATTCATCTGTTCCAGGAACAGTTCCGTTTTGAGAAACATAATATTTTGCAATATAAGTAGATGGGCCAGGTGTCCCTCCATTTGGAATACTAGCCTGTTGAAAAACTAAATTTGAAATCCAGATAACATTGTTTGTTGTAGGTGTAATCGAAACTTCAATGTATCGATAGTGTACGAAACCAGAATTATTCCATCCGGTAACTAATGCCCCTGTGCTTCCATATGCTATAGGGTTTTGATCTGATGTAAAAGTACCAGACTGCACATAACTTTGTTTGGTTGTAATATTGCCATCTGATGTTAAAGCCCATGAAGCTAAATCAACAGTTTGTGCAAATCCAAAAAAGGGTAAAAACAAAAATAAAAGTAGAGTTCTCATCATGTTAAATGTTTTCTATCAGATTGTTATGCTGGCATAATACATTACACCCGCGCAAATATAGATACATCTACGTGTTAGATTTTCTAGTGGTTTTTAGAATAGGCATATAATCGATAAACTGATAGAATAATCGATGAAATGCACGGCGAAAATGATGATTTTATGGAATTTCTTATAAAACAAGTAAATTAAAAATAAGAAAAATCCTTAGTAATAAGCGTTTTAGCTTTGTTTTTTTGGGATAATAATCGAAAAAACGTCTGGTTTTGTAAAAAATCCTCAAAAAAGCAATATTTTACAACTTTGCGTTATTTTTTATTCCGTAAGGAATTTAAGATATTTTCAAATAAAAATTTAATATTTAAAGTGAGGCAAAAAATGCAATTCTAAATATCTTTTTTTGATGTTTATTCTTGCTCTAATTCTTTAACTTTTTCATAAACAAGATTACTTTCATAACCTCTTCGAAGAAGATAGTCACAAAATTTTTTGCGCTTTTTTAAATTATTTTTTTCCTGAATACTATTCCAGCATCTTTCAGATAAATTTTCAAAAGTTTCAAAATATTCTTCATTTGAAATTTCTTTAAGAGCGAGATTTATATTTGTTGAAGAAATATTTCGCAATTTAAGCTCATTCGTAATCCTGATTTTTCCCCAATTTTTGATTCTGTGTTTACCTCTTGCGAAGCTACAGGCAAAACGTGTTTCATTCAAAAAATTATTTTCAATTAACTGAACAACAATAGAATCAATTTCATCAGAAGTCATTTTTAAGCTATAAAGTTTCGAAACAACTTCGTCATGACAGCGTTCCTGATAGGCACAAAATCGTTCTAATTTCTGTAATGCTTCTTTTGGAGTAAAAATTACATTCATGAGTATTTTCTTTCTTTTTAACTATAAGTGGTAAAAATAACCATTTAAATGTTAAATTATGATGTGTTTATTGCCTTTTTGACAAAACTATTTTTTCAAAACCTTGTTTATGTTGAGAATTATAATATTTTTGTGGGTAAATTCTGTTTGTTAAATTGCCCTGTTTATTAAACAGTTATTAATAAGAATTTAAGTTCAAAATTAGTCTTTTCGTTTATAACGAAACTTGAAATTTTTTATTTGAATTTAAGCCAAAAACAAATTTAATACCACGCCTACTATGATTCGAAAACTACTTTTGTTCGTTCGTTCTTTATTTTTATTATTCCCTAATTCTTCTAAAGAAAAGTCTTTCACTCTTAGTTTAAGATTAATTTGTTTGGGGATGTTTTTTGTTATTTCATTTGCGAATGCTGCGACTTATTACAGTCCTACAAGTGGTACTATTTCACCAAGTACTTTAACAAACTGGTGGACAAATACAAATAGTACCGGAAGTAATCCCGCAAATTTTACTACTGCGGGTGATATTTTTATTATACAAAATGGCTGTACAATGTCAACAACGACAGCTTGGAGTATAACTGGAAATTTACAAATTTCAACTGGTGGAATTTTAACCGTTAATAACCACGCTATAACAATTACGGGAACCACTTCAATTACTGGAACATTAAACCTCAGTAACAATACGGGAGCAAAAACCTTCATAGGATTAGTTACCGTTAACTCCGGAGGAAATTGGAATAACTCTTCAAATGTAGGAGTTACATTTAGAGGAGGAATTACAAATAATGGAACATTTACCACAGGTACAGGAGTTCAGACTTTTGACACAAATACACAAACCTTGAACGGGACAATTAGTATACCAAGATTAACTGCCAATATTGGCGTTTCAAATAATGGAATTCTAACAGTAACCAATACACTTGCCGGATCTAGTTCTCTAACCAACAATTCTGGGGCAACTCTAAATATAAACACTACTAATAACAGCTCTATAAATACTTTAACAAATTCTGGAACAGCTACAATAAATGCAACTGGATCTATTAGTACTGCAACAGCAAATTTTGTAAATACGGGTACTGGAACTTTAAATATTAGTGGTTCGAATACAATAACGGGAATTACGAATAATGGAACTGCTAATTTAGCAAGTTCAGGAACAATTTCAACTTTTAACAATGCTACCGCAACCAGTCAGCTAAATATTACTGCAACAACGACTCCAGTAACAACTCTTACTGCTACAGTTGCTGGAAATACAGTTAATTATAATGGAACAACACAAACAATATTTAATACAACTTATTCGAATTTAACAGTCTCAAATTCTGGAACTAAAACACTCGGAGGAGCTACAATTGTTACTTCTGATGTAAATATTGCTAATACTGTAACATTAGCAACGAGTAATAATAATTTAACAATTGGCGGAAATTTTACCAACAGTGGTACATTCACTCCAGGCACAGGAACGGTTACATTAAATGGAGCAAATCAATCTTTTAATGTTCCTACTTTTTATGCTCTAACTTTTTCGGGAAGTGGTACAAAAACATTTGCTTCTACTGGAGCTACAGCAATAACAAATACATTAATAATAAATTCTGGCATAAATGCCAATTTAGGCACACAAACTCATACTGCAAACACCTTAACATTAGGTTCTACTCTAGCTCTACCAGGTTCTTGGGGTAGTTCAAGTTCTCCAGCAACTAATAAAAGTGATGCCTATTTTGCTGCTACAACAGGACAAATAAATGTATCTTCAAGTACTTGTGCTAATTTTTCATCAGTATTACAAATTATAAATGTAAGCTTAAATACATTATCAAAAACAAGCTCTGCAACAACTGGTTACGAAGATTTTACTGCGGATACTCCAACTAAAATTACTCAAGGAAAAAGTTATGCTTTAACAGTAAGAGGAAATACAGGAGGAGACCAAAACGTTTACTATTCTGCATTTTTTGACTGGAATAATGATGGTGATTTTGATGATGCTGGTGAGTATTCTCAAATAGGAACTATCAGAAATTCAGTAGGAACGACTGCTGATGGTAAAGCTGCATCGGTGTATATTACAGTCCCAAGCATAGTTACTAGCGACATCAAGATGAGAATTATTGGTCGTTTAACTGGATATAATAATACTCCTTGTGTCATAAGCGGAAGCAGTGGGCAAATGGAAGATTATAAAGTAACTGTACAATCTGGATGCTCAGGTACAGCGGGAGCTCCGGTAAGTTCTGTCTCTACGGTATGTCCAAATGTTCCTTTCACAATTTCATTGCCGAGCAGCACATTATCAGATGGAGCTACATATGTATGGCAGACTTCTCCAGATAACGCAGCTTGGACAAATGCTACTCCTGCTCCAATAACTTTTTTTGGAACCGAAGCATTCAATTCATTACCGACTAATACTAACCTTTATGGTAGTGCCACTATAACAGCAAATCAATTATTGTTAACTCCAGCAACAAATAGTTTAAATGGAGCTTGGGTAATTCAAACTACTCCTGGTACAAACATGGATGCATTTACAGTAAATTTCGATTATCAAATTCCTTCTGGAGGTACTGGTGCTGACGGTTTTAGTTTAAGTTATGCAGGTGATATAACCAGTGATGCCGCTGGAGGAGAAAGCGGTCAAGGATCAGGAATTATTGTACAATTTGATACTTATGACAATGAAGGCGTAGCTGCTGGTAGTCGTGTTCGTGTATTATATGCTGGGAATGTACTTTTCAATTCAGCAATCGACGTTCCATCATTAAGACCAACTACAGGAAATACTCCAGTAGTTTTGACGGTAGATTCTAAAGGAAAACTTACATTAAGAATTAATGGATCAGTAGTTGTTTCTGATTTATCTCTTCCTGCAGCTTATCTTTCAACTAATAAATCAACTTGGAAATATAAGTTTGCTGCAAGAACCGGAGGTTCAAACGACAATCACATCATTGACAACTTATTGATTAGATATCAAGATATTACAAATTCAAATTCTACATTTTCCACTACTCAAACTGCAAAAACATATTATCGTGTTCAGGTAACTTGTGGAACGACAACGACAACAACATCGGTTCTTGTCGACATGAGTACAGCAGCAATTACAACTCAAGCAACAACACCGGCTGCTGTTTGTTCTGGCACAGGAGTACGTACAATTTCTGTTGCTGCAACAGGATCTGGCCTAACTTATTCATGGAGACTAGGTGGAACAGCTGTTACCAATGGAGGAGTAATCTCTGGACAAGGAACGAATACACTTACATTAACAAATCCTACAGCTGCAAATGCTGGAAATTATACTGTAGTTGTTGGTGACGTTTGTACTACAAGCGTAACATCAAACGCAGTAACACTTACTGTAAATGCTTTACCAACTCCCACTTTTACTGCTTCTCCAGCAGCTACAATTTGTTCTGATACTGATGTAACTTATACAACCCAACCTACACAAACAAATTATATTTGGACTGTTCCAGGTACTTTAGGCACTGATTACAGCATTACATCTGGTGGAATTGGTACAGGAAGTAATACTGTTACCCTAAAATGGTTAACAGCGGGAAGTAAAACAGTATCTGTAAACTATACAAATTCTAATGGCTGTACTGCAACAGCAGCTGTTTCATCAACGACTACTGTGAATTTGCGTCCAATCCCAACTTTTAGTCCAACTCCTGTAACTTCTATTTGCTCAAATACTGATATAACTTATACAACACAAGCAAGTCAGACAAATTATATCTGGACTGTTCCAGGTACTTTAGGCACTGACTATACTATTACAACTGGAGGTATTGGCACAGGAAGTAATACTGTTACTTTAAAATGGCTGACTGCGGGAAGTAAAACTGTAACTGTAAACTATACAAACGCAAGCAGCTGTAACGGAGCATCTGCAGCTTCTGCAGCTACAACTGTAAATTTACGTCCAACTCCAACTTTCACATCTCCACCGGGAGCTGCAACTTGTTCTAATACTGATGTTACTTATGCAACACAAGCTGGAATGAGTAATTATCTTTGGACAGTTCCAGGTACTTTAGGCACTGATTATACTATTACGACTGGAGGAATTGGTACTGGAAGTAATACTGTTACTCTAAAATGGTTAACAGCGGGAAGCAAAACAGTATCGGTAAACTATACAGATACAAATAGCTGTACTGCAACAGCAGCTGTTTCATCAACGACTACTGTGAGTTTACGTCCAACTCCAACTTTTAGTCCAACTCCGGCAGCTACAATTTGCTCTAATACTGATATAACTTATACAACACAAGCTAGTCAGACAAATTATATCTGGACTGTTCCGGGTACATTAGGTACTGACTATACTATTACAACTGGAGGAATTGGCACAGGAAGTAATACTGTTACTTTAAAATGGTTAACAGCTGGCAGTAAAACAGTAACTGTAAACTATACAAACGCAAGCAGCTGTAATGGAGCATCAGCAGCTTCTGCAACTACAACTGTAAACTTACGTCCAACTCCAACCTTTACAACTTCTCCGGGAGCTGCAACTTGTTCTAATACCGATGTAACTTATACAACACAAGCTACTCAGTCAAATTATGTATGGACTGTTCCAGGTACTTTAGGGACTGATTACAGCATTACATCTGGTGGAATTGGTACAGGAAGCAACACTGTTACTCTAAAATGGTTAACAGTGGGAAGCAAAACAGTATCGGTAAACTATACAGATACAAATAGCTGTACTGCAACAGCAGCTGTTTCATCAACAACTACTGTGAATTTACGTCCAACTCCAACTTTTAGTCCAACTCCGGCAGCTACAATTTGTTCTAATACTGATATAACTTATACAACACAAGCTAGTCAGACAAATTATATCTGGACTGTTCCGGGTACTTTAGGTACTGATTACAGCATTACATCTGGTGGAATTGGCACTGGAAGTAATACTGTTACTTTAAAATGGTTAACAGCGGGAAGCAAAACAGTAACTGTAAACTATACAAATGCAAGCAGCTGTAATGGAGCATCAGCAGCTTCTGCAACTACAACTGTAAACTTACGTCCAACTCCAACCTTTACAACTTCTCCGGGAGCTGCAACTTGTTCTAATACTGATGTTACCTATACAACACAAGCTACTCAGTCAAATTATGTATGGACTGTTCCGGGTACTTTAGGTACTGATTACAGCATTACATCTGGAGGAACTGGTACAGGAAGTAATACTGTTACTTTAAAATGGTTAACAGCGGGAAGCAAAACAGTTTCTGTAAATTACACAGACACAAATAGTTGTACTGCAACTACAGCTGTTTCCTCAACTACAACTGTGAATTTGCGTCCAACTCCTACATTTACAGTATCGCCAGGAGCTACAACTTGTGCGAGTTCAGATGTTACTTATACAACACAAACGGGTCAGACAAATTATATCTGGACTGTTCCAGGTACTTTAGGCACTGATTATACTATTACATCTGGAGGAATTGGTACAGGAAGTAATACTGTTACTTTAAAATGGCTGACTGCAGGAAGCAAAACGGTATCTGTTAATTATACAGATACAAGCAGCTGTACAGCAACTTCTGCTACTTCAGTTACCACAACTGTAAACGCATTACCAACAATAACAACACATCCGCAAGCAATTGCGGTTTGTGAAGGCAAAAATCATACATTTACCATAGTTACTTCTGCAGGAAGTCCATCTTATCAATGGCAGTATTCACCAGATAATTCAACTTGGACAAACACAAACGGAGCTACTGGGGTAACCGGTCATACAACTGCATCATTAAATGTGGCAAACATTCCTTTATCATATTCTGGATATTATGTTCGTTGTATCATTACAGTTGGGACATGTTCAAGCATATCAAATTCTGCTTTATTAACTGTAAATCCAACGCCAACTGCGCCAACTGCATCTGTAACAACTCAGCCAACATGTGCTGTGCCTACAGCAACTATTACAGTTTCAAGTCCGGCACCAGCTGCAGGAATTACTTATAGTATTGACGGAACAACTTATACTAATACAACTGGTATATTTACTGGAGTAGCAACAGGATCATCATATAATGTTACCACTAAAAATAGTTCAGGATGTGAATCTCCAATTACAGTTGTTACTGTAAATACTTATGCAGGTAAAACATGGAATGGTAGTGTAAGTACAAACTGGAACGTTGCCGGAAACTGGACTCCAAGTGGAGTTCCTACTGTCGATGACTGTGTAGTGATTCCAGATTTAACTTCTATTACAAACAAGCCGGAAATTACAGGAACAAATATTGAATATAAAGCTCATTCAATTAATTTGAATAATAATAGCTCTTTTATAGTAAGAAGTACAAACACTCTAACCGTTACAAATGCAGTAACAGTTAATACAGGCAGTACTTTAACTTTTGAGAACAATGCAAGTTTAGTTCAAACAACCAATGCTGTTAACAGCGGAAACATTACTTATTTAAGAAGCACAACTCCTGTAAATCGTTACGATTATGTTTACTGGTCAGTACCAGTTACTGCAACACCGGGTATAACACTTCATGATTTATCACCAACTACTCTGGCAGATAAATACCAAAGCTTTAATCCATCAAGTGGATGGGTAACTAGTTATAACGGAACTCAGGTTATGACACCGGGACAAGGATATATTGTAAGAGGACCTCAGGAAAATGTTAGTGCTGCTGTTTTTCAAGCTTCTTTTACGGGGGTTCCAAATAATGGAGATTTTACCATTACACCTGTAGCAACAAAGTGGCATTTAATCGGAAATCCATATCCGTCAGCAATTAGTGCAAATAAATTAATAACCGACGCAGGAACTGGAGCATTGTATTTCTGGACACACACTAATCAGCCAGACGAAAATACCACTGGAAATGAAACATATAACTATGATCCAGATGATTATTCGGTATATACCTTATCAGGAAGTACAGGAACTTCTAATGGCCCGGCAGCAAGTGGAAAAATTGCAGCAGGTCAGGGATTTTTCTTCAAAGCCAGTACAGGAAGTGATGTTGTTTTTACAAACAGTATGAGAATTCCAGGCGAAAACAGCCAGTTCTTTAAAACAGCTGCCGATATAGAGAGAAACCGTGTATGGCTGAATATGTCAACTACAACAGGATTATTTAAACAAGTCCTTGTAGGTTATATAGACGGAGCGACAAACAGCTGGGATCAAAATTATGATGCAGCTACTCTTAATGGAAGTGTTTATTTAGACTTTTATAGTTTAAATGAAGCCAAGAAACTAACGATTCAGGGACGTGGTCTTCCTTTTGAAGATACAGATTTAGTTCCGCTTGGTTACAGAACTGCCGTTGCAGGAGAATTTACAATTGCAATTGACCATACTGATGGATTGCTAAACGATCAGGCAGTTTATCTGGAAGACAAAGTAACTAGTAAAGTACACGACCTAAAAGCCGGTAATTATAAATTTACTACTGAAATAGGAACATTTACAGATCGTTTTGTACTTCGTTATACGAATAAAACATTAGATACAGGCGATTTTGAAAATGTAAAAGACGGACTTTTGGTTTCTGTAAAAGATAAAGCAATCAAGGTCACTTCTTCAAAAGAAAACATTAAAGAAGTTTCTGTTTTTGATATTACAGGAAAACTTTTATACAATAAAAAGAAAGTTGAAACGACAGAATTGTCAATTTCAAATTTACAGGCTGCTGAGCAGGTTTTACTGGTAAAAGTAACTCTTGAAAACAAAGCCGAAGTCACAAGAAAGATTATCTTCAAATAATAAAAACTTCTTCCAATAAAAAAATCCATTCCGCAAAACGGAATGGATTTTTTGTTTTTAAATAAGATGAATATTAGGCTTTTTCAATTAAAATACTCACAGCATTTCCGCCAAAACCTACTGCATTAACTAAAACCCTTTTAATTGATTTGTCTTGTTTTTTTGATTCTGAAAAAGGTGTCTTTATAAAAATATCATTCTGGAGCATTAAAAGCGCTAATTCTAAACTCAACATTCCAGATGCTCCAAAAGTATGTCCGATCTTCCATTTATTAGTCGTTAATAAAGGCAAATTAGATCCAAACACTTTTTCAATCGCTCGTAATTCTGTCAAATCTCCTTTTATTGTTCCGGGCGCATGCATTACAATTGCATCAACACTTTCTAAATTAATATCTTTTAAAGCCATTTTCATAGATTTTTGAAAACAGTCCGCTTCCGCAGAAATTGAAATATTATGTTCTAAAATTTCAGTCGCATAACCAACACCAATAACATAAGCTATCGCATTTTCTTTTTCTCCAGCTTCTAAACAACAAACCGCTGCGCCTTCGCCCAAAATCATTGTGTTTTGTGTTTTCTTGAAATCAAAAGCCAAATTTGGCCACAAATCAATATCCTGATCCATTCGCGAATAAATTTTCAAAGCCCGCATTTGTCCAATGGTAAAATCGGTTAAAGGAGCTTCGCTTCCTCCAACCAAAAACTTATCAGCCATTCCGGATTTTAACCATGCAACCCCATTTAAAAGTGCGTGAAGTGCCGTTGAGCAGGTAATCGAATGCGAAATTTCAGGGCCTGCGCTTTGTAAATCATGTGCTATCCAGGACGAAATATTTCCTAAAGTTGTTGTTGGTGAAGCTAAAGTTTGTGCTTTTCCTGTTTCAAGATATTCTTTGTAATGTTTTTCGAATAAATCTGTGGCGCCTCTTGAAGAACCTATATTGATTCCGAAAATATCATTGGAATTCCAGCCTGCATTTTCAATTGCTTTTCGCGAAGCAGCTAAAGCAAATAAAACAGAATCATCTAGAAATTTATATTTAATATCCGATTCACGGATTTCAGCCACAATTTTTTTCGATTCAGCATCCAGAGCAGCAACAGAAGTTTCCTGCTTGTCCAAAAACTGTTTTGTAAAACAATGGTTATTATCAAGATATTTTTCCCAAACTTGATCAGCATTATTCCCTAGCGGAGAAATGGATGAAAAAGCGGTTATGGCAATTTTTGGTGTATTCACAATAGTTTATTTATAACAAAGGTCTGTAAAAAAAATGGCATGGCGCACTGATAATACGGATTAAACGGATTTACACAGGTTAGTTATTTTCTCTGCGCTAATCCGTTTAATCCGTTAAAATCTGTGGGCAAAATCACACCATTTCAATGGCTTCTTCAATTATAGTGTATACTTTATGAAGCTGTTCATCTGTCATTATATATGGCGGTAAAATATAAACGATATTTCCAACGGGGCGTAAAACAACTCCTTTATCAATAAAGAAATTATATAATTTTGTCCGCATTGATCCGTAATAGCTTTCTTCTGAATCTGACTTTATTTCAACGGCAAAAATAACTCCCAAAGTTCTGGCAGTAATTACTTTTGGATGATTCTCGATTTTCTTTTGAAAATCTAAATGACTTGCATTTATTCTTTCAATATTTTGCTGCATTCCTGTTGTCTGCAATAAATCCATACTTGCTAAAGCTGCTGCACAACCTGTTGGATTTGCTGTAAACGTATGACCATGAAATAGTGCTTTATTAATATCATCATCATAAAATGCATCGAAAATATCCTGAGTAAAAGTTGTAATCGCCATTGGGATTGTTCCGCCGGTTAATGCTTTCGAAAGACAAATCATATCCGGTTCTTCTGAAACATAATCCATAGCGAAGGTTTTTCCGGTTTTTCCAAAACCCGTCATTACTTCATCTGCAATTGTCAGGACTTTATTTGCTGCACAAATCTGAATCAATTTCTCTAACGCTTCCGGTTCGTACATTACCATTCCTGCTGCTCCCTGTACTAAAGGTTCGAAAATAAATCCCGCACAATTATGTTTTTTAATTGCATTTTCTAAAGCATTAAAACTTGCCAGCTCCTGCCCTTTTATGGGAACCGGAATTCGAACTACATCTATAAACATTCCTTGAAAAGCTTGTGTATAAAACGAAATTCCGCTCGCCGCCATTGCAGCAAAAGTATCTCCGTGAAAAGCATTTTCAAAAGCAATAATTGTAGTTCGCTTTTCATTCTTATTAAAAAAATATTGAAGCGCTACTTTTATTGCTACTTCAACAGCCGTAGAACCATTATCCGAAAAGAAAATCTTCTGCTGGTTTTTTGGTAGAACTTCCATTAATCTTTCAGCAACTTTTACTGCCGGTTCATGTGTAAAGCCGCCAAACAAAACGTGCTCTAAAGTTGTCAATTGTTTATAAATAGCATCGGCAATAAATTTATTACTGTGCCCAAACGGGTTTACCCACCAGGAAGCAATTGCATCAATGTATTCTTTATTATTTTCATCCCAAAGTAACGCACCTTCTGCTTTTGTAATTGCAATTGGTGTTTGCGAAGTTTTATGCTGTGTATAAGGATGCCAAAGGTATTGACGATCTTTTTCTGTTAAGCTCATTTTTAAGAAAATAGAAGAAAGAGAATAGAAAAAAGACTAAACTCAATTGTTTAAACAAAGATAGAAAACTCTATTTTCTTTATTCTATAATTTTTATTCTATAAATTAAGCAAATTCTCTCTAAATAAATCGGCGTATTCTTTAATTACATTTTGATCGAAATAGGGTTCTTCGTCAATTCTTCCGATGCAGTTTATTCTTGTTTTATTCAGAATTAAACTTTCTGTTGATTTATTTTCGCTTCCGCTGAAGATAATTCCGGCAACTTTAAATCCTCTATTTTGAATTGCCTCAATCGTTAATAAAGTATGATTGATACTTCCTAAATAATGTCTTGAAACAACAACAATTTTATAATCGGATTGTATTAAATCGATGATCGTTTCTTTATCATTTAACGGAACAAAGATTCCGCCAGCACCTTCAATAACTAAATTATTCTTCGTCTTCGGTTCCTGAATTTGATTTAATTCTATTTTTATTCCATCAATTTCTGCAGCCAAATGCGGACTTGCCGGTGTATTCAGTTTATAACTGTTCTCAAAAATTTGAGTTTTTTTATTAGAAATTCGGGATTGAATTTTATGACTGTCAGAATTGTCTAAATCCCCAGCTTGAATTGGTTTCCAATAATCAGCCTCTAAAGCTTCTACAATAATCGAAGAAGCGATTGTTTTACCAACATCTGTCGAAATTCCTGTTACGAATATTTTCATAATTTATTGACCACGAATTTTACTGATTAAACAGATTAGCGCGGATTTTTATTTTTTTAATCAATCTTGGCTTAATAATCAGTGTAAATCTGTCACATCTGTTTTATCTGTGAGCCATCAACAAAAATACCAATAAAAACAAACCCATCATTACGATGGGTTCTGTTTATTCTTCTTCTTTTAATTCGTCAATTACTTTTCTTATTTCTTTAGCAAATTTTCCATAAAATTTGTGAACCCACCATTCTAAAGAAATACCCATAAAGAGTACTCCAAAAACAACAATCAAAAAGAATGCGACTAATTGCCCATTTGAAAATTCGTGATCAAAAAATCCCGGAATTTTTGAAAACGCATAATAATAAAGTCCCAAAAGATATAAAACCAAAAACGGCGTTAAGGCAAAACCAAATGTTTTGTACAATTCCATATTCAGTCTTATATCAAAATAAGTTTCATACAAGCTGTCTTTTGTTGTTAAAGTGGTATTATTTAATCTTTTATAAAAGAAATAAAGCTTTAGTAAATAATAAACACAAACGGCCACAAAAAGACTAAAAAGTAAATAATAAAAAAAAGTCCATTTTGGCGGCAGATTAGCTATCAAAGGAACTGTACCAATGAAAACTATGGACAGGATTTGATAATAAAATTCTGTTTTCAGGTTTTTTTTGATTTTATCCAAAGGTGTATTTGCCGATTGTATTTTCTCTAAATTATGGGGAACAACGACGTTTTTTGGTTTATCGTTATTCCATGCGTTTTGTATTTCATCAAAATCCATATCCTTGGTTTTTAATTATTTCTTTTAATTTTTCTTTTGCCCTGTTCAGTTTTACTCTTGCATTTCCTTCAGAGATTCCGAGATTTTCTCCAATTTCCTTATGCGAAAACCCTTCCAACTGATAAAAAATAATAGCTTTGTCAATTTTTTCCAGTTTTTGAACTGCTTTATAAAAGTGCTCGATTTGGTTTTCTTTGATCTGAGAATCGCCTTCTTCTTCTTTTACATTTTCTGAAGCGATTTCATATTTATCGACTTTCCGTTTTTCTTTTTTCAGAAAAACAATTGCCGTATTTACAGCAACCCTATACATCCAGGTCGAAAACTGACTTTCATTTCGAAAAGAATCATACGACTTCCAGAGCTGGCAAATAATTTCCTGAAATAAATCTTGCTGATCGTCATGGGTATCCATGTACATTTTAGAAACTTTGTACAAAATTCCTTTATGACTCTCCATCCGATTTAAAAACTCTTGTTCCCTTTCTTTCAAAATCTATTAATTCAGAATTGGTTTTACCTTGTAACCTGCTTTTCTTAATAAATTAATAACTCCAAATTCTCCTGCTAAATGTGCTGATCCAACGGCAAAAAAGACACTTTGTTTTTTCATTAATTCGGGTATATTTTTTGCCCAATTTAAATTTCTTTCGTCCAGAATAACCTTTTTGGTCTTTTCACTTGTATATTTTTTATCGGTTGTAAAATCATACATTAAATCAATATTCTCTGTTTTATAGGCCGAAACTAATTTAGCCGATTCTTCGGGAGTTGATTCTTCTAACATTGAAATCATTTCATCAGTTGAATACGCTTTATCAAACATTCCGAATTGTTCTTTTACAGTTTCAAGTCCGCCAATTTCAATAGCTCTTTTTTTAGCCTGCTCTATAAATTCCATTTCGTAAAATTTTAAATCGGCACAGCCAAAACTTTTCATCGAAATCAAACTCATTACAGTCAGTAAACTAAAGCTGTCAACTTGCTGCACGGTCATTCCTGTAGTTTTCTTGAGAATTGCATCTAATTTTGCCAGCTGTTCCGGATTTAGTTTTTTGCTTAAAGGTTCTTTTCCCATTGCCAATTGCTGCATTTCTGACATTTCTTTTGGATCAGAAAAGTTGATTTCTAAAACTAATTTTTCAGAAGATTCTAAAGCTTTCTTGGTTTTATCTGTTAGAAAATAATCCGAAGAACAAATCATATGAATTGTTCCATATAAATAAGAAGGTTTCGAAAGCCCGTTTCCGGAAACTTCCCATAAAAGAGAATTTTCTAATTTAGGAGATTTGGTTTGAGCTGGTGATTTTATGCTAAAAGCAACTAATATAAATGCTATAAATAAATGGAATATTTTTTTCATTTTGAAGGGTTGGTTAGGTTAATGATTGAAACTCATTTTGTAATTACAACTCGTAAGTATAGGAATAGTCGAAACGTTACAGAAAAATATTAAAAATTATTTTAGCCCACTGATAAAACAGGTTTAACGGATTAACGCAGTATTAAATTTGGTTTTCTGTTATTTGTATAGATTAAACGTTTGAATTCTGGGCTTTCACCAAAATTCAAAAGTAAGCCAACTTCCATTTTTGTTGATTTGAGATAATTCATCAATTGTGCAATATGCGAGCTTAAAAGATATTCACAAGCTTTTAATTCAATTATGATAACATCATCAATTACCAAGTCGGCATAATACTCGCCAACTAATTGATTTTTGAAATATACTTTGATTTGTTTTTGAGCTTCGACTTTATAACCTAAAGATTTTAGTTCAAAATACATTGTATTTTGATAAACCTTTTCCAGAAAACCATAACCTAATTGATTATAAACATCATAAAATACTTTTAGAATAGATTTTGATTTTTCTTTGTGTAATAAGTCAGACATTATACGCTGTGTAAACCCGTTTAATTCGTTTAATCGGCGAGCCTAATATACGTAATTTCCTAATAATTCTAAGATCTGCCTGATTTCTTCTTCGGAATTGTAACTGTGAATGCAAAAACGTAAACGTTCCTGACCTTCGGGAACTGTTGGAGAAAGTATTGGTTTTACATCAAAACCTTTGTCTTGTAATTGCTGGGCTAACTTCTTGACACTTTCATTTCCCTGAACAATGGCAGACTGAATTGCTGATTTACTTCGAACAAACATTGGCTTTAAACCTAATAAGTTTTTTTGCTGATTGAAGAAAATAATATTTTGACGCAGCTTTTCAATTGCTTCTTTTTCAATTTCCAACTGTTGATATGCCGTTAAAATTGTCGCAACAGAATGTGGAGATAATCCTGTAGTATAAATAAAACTTCGGGCAAAGTTTATTAGATATTCTTTGAGTTCCGGACTTCCAAGTACAACTGCGCCGTGACAGCCTAAACCTTTTCCAAATGTCATAATTCGGGCAAAAATTCTGTTGTGCAGTTCTAAATACTGAAGAAGACCTTCTCCTTTATCTCCAAAAACACCCAAAGTGTGAGCTTCATCAACTATTAAATAACAGTTGTATTTTTCCGAAAGCTGTACTAATTCTTCTAAGTTCGGACTGTCGCCATCCATAGAAAAAACAGTTTCGGTGACTATGTAAATATTGGTATCTGGAAATTTTAGAATAAGTCGTTCTAAATCTTCAAAATCATTATGGCTGAATTTGTATGATTTTGCATTTGACATTACAATTCCATCCCGAATGGAAGCATGACTTAAATCATCATACAAAATAACATCATTTCTTTGCGGTACAGCGCTAAAAAAACCTAAATTGGCATCATAGCCCGAATTAAAAATTAAAGCGGCTTCTGCTTCATGAAATTGGGCAATAAAATTCTCTGCAATTTGATATAAAGAATGGTTACCCGAAATTAATCTTGAACCTGTCGCTCCATTTTGAAAAATTTCATTTTCGTGCAGATAAGCATGTGTCAATTTAAATATTGATTCGGATTTTGAAAATCCGATATAATCGTTCGAAGAAAAATCCACCAGATTATTAAACACGGGAAGTTTGCGAAGCGAATTATTCTGCTTTCGGTTTTCAAGTTTCTGATTAAGATTTTCAGGTAATTTCATAAAAACAAAGTTATGAAATTGAAATTTGATATAAACAAACAGCGGGTTTTGATATTTCCCGCTGTTCTTTATTGTATTCTAAATTGTGCTTATAAATGGCGATTGCCTGCTATAATTTGATTCAATTATTTCCTTAACCATAAATTCAGCAATATCAAACGCACTGATTTTATCTCCCAAACAATCTTGGAGATTAACCGCTATATCAGAACTATTATCTGTGAATTCAATAAAAGGAACACGAACCTGCGTCCAGTTTGCTTCACTTTCGACTAAAAGATTATAAGCTTTTTGGCGATCTTCCTGAATTACAGGAAAATTGGTTTTCATCCAATCTGTTGCCATTATTGTTTTTGCACTTTTTTTATCGAATGGCGTATCGATATTAAGACCCGCAAGAAGAACATAACGTTCAATTCCATATTCATTCATTGCTTTTAAGATATTCTTAGTTACTGCACTTGCAACCAAAGGTTCATCTTTTCTCTGACCAATTGTACTTACAACAGCTTGACAGTCTTTCAACAATAATTTTATGGATTCAAAATCAAGCGCGTCTCCCGTAATAATTTCAATTTTAGGATTTTGAATTTCGAAATTTTCAGGATTTCTTAATAACAGTTTTAAACTAAATCCTTCTTTTAATAACTGGTTTACAAGATATTTTCCAGTTCTTCCGCCGCCGCCCAGAACAGCGACTTTTGATATATTTTTCATATGTATTCTTTATAAAATTTGACATAAATAATTTGCGCTTTATCAGGTCGATAAAACGATAACATAAAAGCTTACTGAGCTTTTATAATTGAATCAATATTTTATAAAGAGATTTTAATACTTCAAAAGTAAAAAATATTTTTGAAGCATCGCATAAAAAAAGCCACTCACTATGTGAATGGCTTTTAAGATTATTTCGAAATTTTTGTTAGTCTACTAAAACAATTATCTTGTTATCTTTCATTTCGATTGTTCCTGACGTAATATCTAATGTATAGGTTTGGTCATTCACTTTCGTAAATTTATTTGCTACCTCTTTAGAAAAATCAAAGCTTGCCGCTGCAATTTTAATAGTTCCTTTTTCTAGAATAGAAACAATAGGAGCGTGATTATTCAAAATCTGAAAGCTTCCATCAACTCCCGGAAGTGTAACCGAAGTTACTTGTCCTGAAAATAATTTTGCTTCTGGTGATACTATTTCTAAAATCATAACTTTTTTTTAAATTCCAAATTATAAAATTCCAAATCCCAATTTTGGAATTTGGAATTTTTACTTTTTGATGTTTATCAAGCTATGCTTGATTATGCTTCTGCTAACATTTTTTCTCCAGCCTCAATAGCATCCTGAATAGATCCTTTTAAGTTGAAAGCTGCTTCTGGAAGGTGATCTAATTCACCATCGATAATCATGTTGAAACCTTTGATAGTATCTTTAATATCAACTAAAACTCCAGGAATACCTGTAAATTGCTCTGCAACGTGGAACGGCTGAGACAAGAAACGTTGTACACGACGAGCTCTTGATACAGAAAGTTTATCTTCTTCAGATAATTCTTCCATACCTAAGATCGCGATAATATCTTGAAGTTGTTTGTATTTTTGTAGAATTTCTTTAACTCTTTGTGCACAGTCGTAGTGCTCGTTTCCTAAAATTTGAGGAGTTAAGATTCTTGAAGTAGAATCTAACGGGTCAACCGCTGGATAAATACCTAACTCAGCAATTTTACGAGACAATACTGTTGTAGCATCTAAGTGGGCGAAAGTTGTAGCCGGCGCCGGGTCAGTTAAGTCATCCGCAGGAACGTAAACCGCTTGTACAGATGTAATAGATCCTTTGTTTGTAGATGTAATACGCTCTTGCATAGCTCCCATCTCTGTTGCTAAAGTTGGTTGGTATCCTACTGCAGAAGGCATACGTCCTAAAAGTGCTGATACCTCAGAACCTGCTTGTGTAAAACGGAAGATGTTATCAACGAAGAATAATACATCTTTACCTTGATCTGTTCCAGCCCCATCACGGAAATATTCAGCGATAGATAATCCTGAAAGTGCCACACGTGCACGAGCTCCAGGTGGCTCATTCATTTGTCCGAAAACGAAAGTAGCTTTAGACTCTCTCATTCCTGGCATATCTACTTTAGATAAATCCCATCCTCCATTTTCCATAGAGTGCATGAAATCATCACCGTATTTAATAATTCCTGACTCTAACATCTCACGAAGCAAGTCATTTCCTTCACGTGTTCTTTCTCCTACTCCTGCGAATACGGAAAGTCCACCGTGACCTTTTGCGATATTGTTGATCAACTCCTGAATCAATACTGTTTTACCAACACCAGCACCACCAAACAATCCAATTTTACCTCCTTTTGCGTAAGGCTCGATCAAATCGATTACTTTAATACCTGTGAATAAAACTTCTGATGAAGTTGATAAATCTTCAAATTTAGGAGCTTGTCTGTGAATAGACAAACCGTTTTCTCCTGTTTTTGGCAAGTTTCCTAAACCATCAATTGCATCTCCAATTACATTGAATAAACGTCCATATACGTCTGGACCGATTGGCATTTGGATTGGATTACCAGTTCCAACTACCTCATATCCTCTTGACAAACCGTCTGTAGAGTCCATAGAGATTGTACGAACAGTGTTTTCTCCAATGTGAGATTGTACTTCTAGAACTAATAAAGTTCCATCTTTTTTAGTGACTTCTAACGAATCATAAATTTTTGGAAGTTCAACATCTTTACCGTTGAAAACTACGTCTACTACTGGTCCAATGATTTGAGCAACTTTTCCTATTACTTTTGACATTACTTATGTATTTATTAAATAGCTATTTAGGTTTATCGAAAATACCTCTTTTTTCAGAGCGCAAAGATAATTTTTTAAAATATAAAATCAATTTTTTTTTCATAAAAAATAGCATGATTTTGTTTGATTCATAAAAACAGACTTTTAAACTGTCGTTTATATCATTTTTTAACGAAATAAAAAAGCCACTACATTTTATAAAACGAGTGGCTTTCTTAATTAAAAAAATGGTATATTATAATGACGCCGGGTATTGAATTGGGTATAAAGCCAAATCAACATGACGAAGTGTAGAACCATACTTAGCGTTTATTGCATCAACAAAAATATTAGCAATCAAACCATATCCTCTTCCGCTTGGGTGAATTCCATCTAAAGAAAAAGCACCGCCAGTTACATAAGTTGACGACATTGTATAATTTCCAAATCTATATCCGCCGCTTGCCAGTTGCGTCAACAAAGCTCTTGTATCAACGAAAGCCAACCCTTTTTCTTTAGCAACGGCATCGATAGTTACATTATAAGCATCTGTTGCTGTTTTAATTTCTGCAATTTCTATTGGGATTAAAACATGTTTGTCCTGCAAAGGAAAGGTTACTCCAAATTTATCTAATGGCGCAGGCGGTGCAATCCCAAGTCCAGAATCTGAAGCTTTAGGAGCGGCACCAATATCTGTTCTTGTTGGTAGTACCACTAAATCTGTAGCTTTTGCTTGTCTTGCCTGTCCGAAAACTGCTCCATAAAAAGCTGCAGTCTGCGCACCTAAAGAAGGCGTAAATGCTGCTGTTAATTGAGCAGACAAATTAGGAAGTGACTCGTCTTTTATTAATACTGGATTTGCAGCCGTTTCAGATAATAAATTAATTCTATCACCTGCCTGAAAAGCTGTCAATACTTGTTTTAAAGGTCCGTATAATTGTGTGTTTAATGCTTTAATTGTTGCTTTACCTACTGCTTCATTATTTCCTCCAAGAGATTTTGCCGTAAGCGGATTATAAGGTACTGTTGTAAAATAAGGCAAAGCTGTAATATATGGAAGATTTGCCACTACTCCTTTTGCTCCATTTGCTGTTAGAGTTGTTGCCAATGCAGTATAAACATTTGCAAAAACAGCTGGATCTGTAATATCATTTGGCCCATATGTAGCAGGATTTAGGTTTCCTTTTTGATCTTTTCCAACTCCACCAGAAATTGCATAACTTAAAACATCATTTCCTCCAATAAATAAAGAGAAAAATGTTGGCGCTTGTGTTGCTGCATCAGCTAAAACTGTTGTTGAAGGTGTACTTGCAAATCTTGCAAAATAAGGATTCGCTGCTCCTGTAGCTACACCTGCAACATTTCCGTATCCCGGTGCAACTAAGTGAAAACTTTTCGCACCCGGAACTCCCATATTATTAAATGAACCTGTAAGATGTGCTGTTATTTCTGTTGTTGGTTTTCCCGCCACATTTACCGGAGCTTGTCCATTAAAATATAATCGGGTTGCGGCAACGACATTTCCTCCTAACAATAAACCACCAAGATTATCATTCATATATGGAGTTGTAAAAGCTCCACCGCCAGCAGCCACAAATTGCTGCGCTAAAATATTAGTATAAGCTCCTTCCTGTCCTTTTTTGAAAAGAGCATTATCGCTGTAACCAGCCGCAAAAGAATCTCCAAGGGCAACATATTTTGTAAAAACTGCCGAACCGGGAGTTACCGGAACTTCTTCGACAGTATTATTATCATCATCACTATTACAAGCCGCCATAAAGGTTAAAGAAACCAATAATAGCCATTTTATATTTTTTTTCATGTTAGTACTTTTTAAATTATTACCTCTTCATTTTCATTGAACAACAAGGAAGCCGAATCAATTTCACACAAATAATTATATCATTTAAGGATTAATTGTCCACGAAGCAAACCATTGCTGACCTATCATTCCCGCTCCAATTACCTGAAGATAATCTGATCCGAAAAGATTTGTTGCACCAACTTTTATAACCGATTTTAGTTTTGGTATCGCATAGTTTATCTGAGCATCAAGAACAGTATTTTCCGGAATTATTCCATCTCCAAAAGAAGATTCCCATAAATATTCTGTATTCCATCTAACATTTACATTGAATCCTAAATTTTTAATCACTTTCGCATTTCCTAAAGAAGCTTTAATTCTGTGTTTTGGAGTATTAAATCCTGCAACGAAATCAGGGTCATCTTGCTGCTTAAAGTTAAATTGAGCATAGTTATAATTAACTCCTAATTCAAAATCTTTGTATACTTTTTTAGACAAACCAACTCCAAATCCTAAAGAAGAAATCTCAGCCGTAGTATTTGTATAAACCTGATAAACTCTTCTGTCTCCAAAAGCTAATGCTTGATAACTTAGCGGTGTCCCTACCGTTCCATAATACGGAGAAATAACTCTCGCTGTATTCATGAAATCATTATAAATATTGTAATATCCATTAATATCAATTGATAAATCGTTTTGAATTACTGTACGGTAACCTGCTTCAAAAGCTTGTACTTGTTCCGGTTTTACCAATCCTATATTAGCTACCTGAAGATCGGCTACATTTCCTGATGCACCAAATGCCTGAACAGATGCTACAGTATAAGCATTACGATATGCATTTTGACCAGACATTCCAATAGTTGCAGGCTGACCAGCGATTGTTTGTCCTGCCGCACTTACATTTACAGTTTCCTGAAAACGATCTAAATTTTCTGCTGCTGAACCAATCAATGCAAATGGCCCTAAATCTAAACCAATATATTGATCTTGTGTTGTTGGGTTACGGAAACCTGTTTGATAAGACAATCTGAAGTTATGTCTTTTTGATGCTCCTGCAGAATATACAAATGAAACTCTAGGAGAAACATTTCCGTCAAAGTTTTGACTTTTATCATAACGTAACGATCCTGTAAATTTCAATCTGTCATCTAAGAATTTTTTCTGTAATTGCGCATATGCACCGTATTCTCTGTAAGAGATTGGTCCGTCGTAATCTGTAAAGATTGTTCCTTCAGAGTTCATTATGTATTCTCTCCAAGAACCTCCAACCTGAACTTCTGCCCATTTGATGATATCTCTAAAATTATAATTCACATCTGAATGATATAATTTTGAATGATCGATAAATTTAGCTCCTTGTGTTAAATCAGGATTTGAAACCACTGTTGCCAAAGCACTATTAAATTTCGCAGACCCTGGCTCAAATCTAGGAGATCCTGTTGGAGCAGGAATAAATGATATAGCGGCCGGAAGCACATTGTAATCAGCAAAATTTCTCGCTATCGCAGCAGATTGATTTGCATCTGTTCCCATAACTGCACCAGCATATTGGTAAGCTGTTGCGTAATTTGTAAACCATTCTGTATCTGATTTCGCAGCTCTGTTAACGTTCCATGCTGCAAATCTCATATCATAAGAATCTCCAGCATCTTCACTTGTAAAATATACTCTACCAAAAAAGTTTTTTCCTTTTACTTCAAATTTACCTTGCTGCATTAAGAAATCTTTTAAAGCATATCTGTTTGCTCCTTGGTAAATAGTACTTCCTGTACCTATTTTATATTGCAGTATAAATTCTGTATCGTCAGCCCAAGGTTTGATATGAGCACTAAAATCAGCTTTCATACTTTTAACCTTATTATCTGTCAAATCTTGTTCACGATATCCAGTTCTACTTACCTGACCAACATTTGGAACAAAAGTAGTAACCTCGTCACCATAGATATTTAATCCATCATAATTTTGATTTACTGCATGGCTGTCACCTCCTGGCGTCATACTTCTTTTATCTCCGGCAATCCATTCCGTAGCAGTCATATAAGTAAAATTAGCCTTCATAGCAAAATGCTTTGTGAATGCTTTTGCTGCTCTAATTCCGAAATCATTATAGTCATTTGTTCCTGCTATATCCTGACTGGTTTTACCATATTTATAGTAAACACTAATTCCTTCATTTGTAAAAGGGCTTTTACTGTTCATAAACATGATTCCATTGAAGGCATTTGCTCCATAAAGAGCAGAAGATGCTCCAGGCAAAAGCTCAACGCTTGCCACATCAATATCAGAAACTCCAATTAAGTTTCCTAACACAAAGTTTAAGGCTGGCGAAGAGTTATCCATTCCATCTACCAATTGCATAAATCTGGTATTGGCAACTGTAGCAAAACCACGGGTATTGATTGATTTAAAAGAAATACTGCTCGTATTGAAATGCACTTCTTTTAAATTTTCTAATCCGTCATAAAAACTAGGAGCTGTTGTATTCTTAATTTCCTGAATACCCATTCTTTCAATAGTAACTGGCGATTCAATAACTCGTTCAGGAGTTCTGGAAGCAGAAACCACTATCTCGTCTAGTTTAGTTTCCTCATCTTTTAAAACCACATTTATTCTTTGGTTTACAGATGAAACGCTGATTGTTTGAGCTTCAAAACCTACCGCCGATACTTTTATCGAAAAAGGCAATTTTGCACTTGTGGTTAATTTAAATGTTCCATCAAAATCAGTGGATACACCACCGCTGCCTCCAAGTACAACAACATTGGCACCGGGAATAGATTGTTTGTTACTGTCAGTAACAGAACCTGTAATTGTATTCTGCGCAAAGGATATTCCGCTGAAAAACAACATAATTAGCAAGTAGACTCTCATTAGGGTTAGTTTTTGGTTAGTTCTTATTAGTTTTAATAGCCAAAATACAAATATTTTTAATATTAATAAAAAAACGTTAAAAAAAATTCATATTCAGCACAAAATTTTAAACTATTTTAACTATTTCATAATGGTTTTTATTAGATAAAAATCAATTATGAAACCAAGAAAAACCTTAATACTATGCATACATATAAAATTTGAAAGAAAAATTGCGGATTTACTAAAAATACAGGGTCAAGAAAAAAAATTTGACAAATAAAAAAAGCGAGACCTAAATCTCGCTTTTTTAACATTATTAATATTTTCTTAATCTAATTGGTATTAGATTCTACTTTCTCAAGTCGATTTTGGATATGCAAACAAAAACTGGAGAAAAAGTTAAGCTACATTTTTATAATTAG
>NZ_JBMDIY010000048.1:0-40231 GCF_057808895.1 Flavobacterium sp. FG68 | reverse complement strand
GTTAAATATTGCTGTAAACTGGACTGAAGTCCAGCTCTACAATATGGATCGTTCCCTTCGGAACTAAATTGTGAAAAGATTTGTGGGTTTGTTAAATATTGTGGTAACTAAAGTCCAGCTCTACAATATGGGTCGTTCCTTAAGAACTAATTCGTAAGAGAGCCATAGGCTCGCCAAATATTGTAGGGCTGGACTTCAGTCCAGTTTATAATGTTGATTATTTCGGTATGATCAATTTTTTTAATCACAAAACAAATATTTCCCAGAACCTTTTCCTTTTTTAGAAGGAACAATCAAATGCGATTCAAATTTCTTTCCTTTTAAAACATCATTTACAAAATCCAGAACATATTGTTGACCGTCATGAAAAAGATAACCGGAGAATTCATGTCCGCCGCCGCAGAAGGTAATCAGCTCAGCATCTTTATGCAAATCCAGCATATGATTGTAAACCGCATACGATCCAAATAAAATTAACCAGCCTGATGCATTTGTTGGGCAGGAGCGATGAGAACCCGCACTATAAGGAACCGTATCGTCATTGCTGCCATGTGCCAATAACATAGGGATAGCTTTTTCTTTGGTAATCAAATTGATATCCTGAATAGCGCCCGAACCTCCGATAAATCCGGTATATTTAAAGTTTTCCGGCAAATTGCTTTTGTACAAATTCATTAATTTATAATCCCAAAACGAAGCATGAAAACCAATTTCTGCCCCAGCACTAATTCCCGAAATAAAGATTTTAGAAGAATCAAGATTATATTTATCAGCATTTTCGATTAAAAAAGAAGTAGCCTGCCACATATCGCTCACGCCAATTTGAATCGCTTTTATCTTTTCCGTTAAAATTCCCTTGCAGCCAAAATCTTTTCCTTTCATATATAAACTGTACGAAATGCTGGCAACCGCATAACCGTTTTCGGCCATAAACATTCCGAAGTTTTTTTCGCTCGTACGTTCTCCGCTAGAAAATCCGCCGCCAAAAGCAAACATAATTAGCGGAATTTTTTCGTTAGACTTTTTCTTTGGCAGATATAAATCTAAATCCAGTTTTAAAGTGTCGTTTTGGAAATAAGTTAAAGTTTTGACTTCTTGTGCCTGAATATTGTTGAATATAAATGCTATAAAAAATAAAAGGATTTTTTTCATTATAATGGGTTTTAATCTCGTAAAGTTGCAGATTCGCAAAGTATTTCAAATATAAAGGTTTGCCACGAATTACACGAATTTTCACGAATTTTAATTTTAAAATTAATGAAAAGCCAGCAAAATTGAGGAAGATATTCACACCAATATAATTAGTGTAAATTAGTGAAATTCGTGGCAAAAAATCTACAGCTTCTCCAATGAAAAAAATCTGAAATCTAAAATCTGAAATCTGAAATCAAAACCGTATATTTGCGTTTATTTTTAATTACGAATGGAGAACGATAAAGAAAAAAATACCGCCGAATTTTTCGAAAGATTAAAAGTCGAATTAGATAACGCAAATACTTGGCCAGCAGAATATTTGTACAAATTCATTGTGCCTTCTGTAGGCGATAATGTTGAACGTGTTGAAAAAGCTTTTGACAGAATGGGCGCGGTTATTAAAACAACAAAATCAAAAACCGGTAAATTTACCAGTGTTTCTGTAGATGTTACCATGAACAGCTCTGATGAGGTGATTGGTAAATACAAAGAAGTATCTACAATAGAAGGGATAGTTTCATTATAAACTTATGGTCGAAAAATATAAAAAAGAAGTCGCAAATGACGTTGTGTATAATTTAGAATATAATTCTGAAAGACAACGTTTGATTATTCCGGAGTACGGTCGTCATTTACAAAAACTGATCGATCAGGCTACTGCAATCGAAGATGATGAAACACGCAACAAAGCTGCGAAATATATCATTCAGGTTATGGGAAGCTTAAATCCGCATTTGCGTGATGTGCCGGATTTTCAGCATAAATTATGGGATCAGCTTTTTATTATGTCTGATTTTAAATTGAATGTTGAGTCTCCGTACCCAATTCCTTCAAGAGATGTACTGCAGTTAAAACCAGATGTTTTACAATACCCACAGAATTTTCCAAAATATAGATTTTACGGAAACAATATCAAATACATGATTGATGTTGCCAATAAATGGGAAGATGGCGAAATGAAAAATGCATTGGTTATGGTAATTGCCAACCACATGAAAAAATCATTTTTGAGCTGGAACAAAGACACAGTAAAAGACGATGTTATTTTTGAGCATTTATATGAATTGTCCGGAGGAAAAATAAACTTGCTGCACAGTACAGAAGAACTGTTGAACACAACAGATTTAATGCGTACAAACAAACGTGTGTCAAACAAAATTGCACCTGCAGGACAACCTAAAATTCAAAACAACAAAAACAATAATAAAGGCGGCAAACCTAAAACTTTTCAAAAAAAACAATAATCAGAAGTAAAGGCTCTAAGTTACTAAGATGCTAAGTAGCTAAGTTTTTTTCTTAGAATCTCAGAATCTTAGGATCTTAGGATCTTAGAAGAAGAACCTTAAAAAAAATCTATGGGAATTTTTAAAATCGAAGGAGGAACTCCTTTAAAAGGAGAAATCACTCCGCAAGGAGCAAAAAATGAGGCATTACAAATTTTATGTGCCGTGCTTCTAACAGGAGAGAAAGTAAGAATTAATAACATTCCTGATATTATAGACATCAATAAATTAATCACTTTATTGGGTAATTTAGGTGTAAAAATCCAACGCAATGAACCGGGTTCGATTACGTTTCAGGCCGATGAGGTTAATGTTGGATATTTAGAAACAGAAGCTTTCAAAAAAGAAGGTGGAGCGCTTCGTGGTTCTATTATGATTGTTGGACCGCTTTTGGCTCGTTTCGGAAAAGGATATATTCCAAAACCGGGAGGAGATAAAATTGGCCGTCGTAGATTAGATACTCACTTTGAAGGTTTTATTAACCTTGGAGCAAAATTCAGATATAACAGAGAAGATCACTTTTACGGAGTAGAATCTCCAGCAGAAGGATTACAAGGAACAGATATGCTTCTTGATGAAGCTTCTGTAACTGGAACAGCAAACATTGTAATGGCTGCGGTTTTGGCAAAAGGACAAACAACAGTTTACAACGCTGCATGTGAGCCTTACTTACAACAGTTATGCAAAATGCTGAACTCTATGGGAGCTAAAATCACTGGAGTTGGTTCTAACTTATTAACTATCGAAGGTGTTGAAAGCCTTGGTGGATGCGAGCACAGAATCCTTCCTGATATGATCGAAATTGGTTCTTGGATTGGTCTTGCAGCTATGACAAAAAGCGAAATCACGATCAAAAATGTTAGCTGGGAAAATTTAGGTTTGATCCCAAATACATTTAGAAAATTAGGAATTACAATAGAAAAACGTAACGATGATATTTACATTCCGGCTCACAAAGACGGATATGAAGTAAAAACAGACATCGACGGATCTATCTTAACTATTGCAGATGCGCCTTGGCCAGGATTTACACCTGACTTATTAAGTATTGTTTTAGTTGTAGCAACACAAGCAAAAGGAGATGTTTTGATTCACCAAAAAATGTTCGAAAGCCGTTTGTTTTTCGTAGATAAATTAATCGACATGGGAGCAAAAATCATGTTATGTGACCCGCATAGAGCTGTGGTTATGGGGCATAATTTCGAATCTCAATTAAAAGCAACTACGATGTCTTCTCCTGATATTCGTGCGGGAATTTCATTATTGATTGCGGCGCTTTCTGCTAAAGGAACAAGTACAATTCAAAATATCGAACAAATTGACCGTGGATATGAGCGTATCGACGAGCGTTTAAGAGCTATTGGAGCAAAAATTGTAAGAGCATAAAAATTATTTGCCACGAATTAAATTCATGGCGAAAAAATAATTTTCTATAATGACAGATGAAAAAAAAGCTATAAAAGCTACTATTTTTAGTATAGTCGGAAACACCTGCTTGGCCTTGATAAAAGGTTTGGCAGGTTTTTTTGGCAATTCATACGCCTTGATTGCAGATGCAATCGAGTCAACAGCAGACATATTTTCGTCCTGTTTGGTCTTATTCGGAATCAAATATTCTAATAAACCGGCAGATGAAAATCATCCTTACGGTCACGGCCGTGCAGAACCTTTAATTACCTTTTTGGTAGTTGGTTTTTTAATTACTTCGGCTACGATTATTGGGTACGAAAGTATTGCCAATATTCAATCGTCGCATGATTTGCCTAAATCCTGGACATTATATGTTTTAGGAGCTATAATTCTTTGGAAAGAGTATTCGTATCGTTTAGTAATGAAACGAAGCAAGGAAACCAATAGTTCGTCTCTTGCCGCCGACGCCTGGCACCATCGTAGTGATGCTATAACTTCAGTTGCAGCATTTATCGGAATTTCGATTGCACTGATTATGGGAAAAGGTTACGAATCTGCAGATGACTGGGCAGCTCTTTTTGCTGCTTTTTTTATCCTATATAACTGTTATAAAATTTTCAGACCTGCACTTGGCGAAATCATGGATGAAAACATGAACGATGATTTAGTAGAAGAAATTCGTGTAAAAGCACTGACAGTTCCCGGAATTCTTGGAACTGAAAAATGTTTCATCAGAAAAGCCGGAATGCGATACCATGTCGATCTTCACGCCATTGTATCAGCTGAAATTTCAGTAAAAAAAGGACATGATTTATCTCATAAATTACAAGATACTCTAAAAGAAAAAATTCCGCAGTTAGGAAATGTTTTGATTCATATTGAACCAGATGATTATCATTGAGATTCTAAGTTACTAAGGTTCTGAGATACTAAGATTCTAAGCTTTCTTTTAGGAATTTAATCTGATTTTTGTCAGGCTGAGCGAAGTCGAAGCCCTTCAAAGTTTATCAAGTTTCAAACAAAAATCCGCTTATTTGTAGTCTGCTTTCTCGCAGATTTGGCAAATAAGCGGATTTTTTATTATTATTTTAAATGCTTAATTAAAAAGAAAAAAACTTAGAATCTTAGCATCTTAATTAAAAACATTCAAAATCTTCAACCCAAACACAACACCATTTTGCTGAATTCCGCCTTGATAAGAATGTACATAATCAACTCTAAATAATTTAAATTTCCCGAAACCTAAATTGTCTAAACCAACTGTAAATTCGGTATAAGGTTTACGATCCGGAATTGCCAGCGAATGAAAACCAAGATTCATCGTTGATTTTAAAAGATTCAAAAGTGGAATTTTATTCGTTACAAATCCCATATCATTGTGTTCTAAATGCATTTCAAAATAACTGTCGTTTGTGCTATTGTCATAATACGGCATTAAGTTGAAAACATTTAAATAACGATCGCTGGTACCAATGTGAGTTTGGTTTCCGTTAAAATGTCTGTAATCTATAAAAGAAATATTTTCGGCATTAAAGAATTTACCTGCTCTAAAATTCATTCCTAAAACACCTTTATTATTTAATTTTAAATCATATTGAACAGCTGCGCCAATTCTTTCAAATTCGTATTTTTTTTCGCTTGCGGCAAATGCCTTTTCAAAAGCTAAAAATACGGTTGGATATTTTTCATCTTTAAAATTATATCTTCCGTCAGGTCTTGAAATATATTTGTTTCCAAAATTAATTCTGGCCGTCAAATTAGCTTTCATTAAATGATGCTGATCAAAAGCAGGTGTGTTGAAGTCATTCGGCGCAAGCGGATTATTTGACGAATAAATATCATCCCTTTTAAAGAACGAATAATCAGTTGTATTAAAAAGAGGTTTTCTTTGTTCGTAAGCTACCCTTGCGTTTAAGTTTAATCCGTTTGCAACATCTTGCGCATAGTTAATTTGAGCAAATTCCAAATTATACAATTTCATATAATTGTCTTTAAAAAACAAAGAGCTTACAGAATTGATCAATTTGCTAATAGGTTCAGCACTATTAAATTGCTCCGTTTTTGTTCCTCCCGAAGCCGAAATCGTGGCATAATTAATAGTATTAAATCGGTGGCTGAATTCGCCAATAACACGCAGACGTTCATCAGAAAAACCATAATTGAAATCTGTACTTATCGAAGTGCTTTTTCCTTTTTCTTCATTCCATTTTTTAAATGAAAATCCAGTTCCCAGATTAAATCCCTGAACCGTATTAAAACTTAAAGAAGTTGGACTTAGCAAACCGTCAAATTTAAAAGAGTATTTCTTAAACGTATTTTTATAATCGTAACCGCCAAGGATATCTAAAATCTTAAACTTATTATCTTTTGCATCAATAGAATCGGTATATTTTTTAGATTTTCTGATAACTTGTAAGCTGTCTTTTTTGGTGTAATCTGCACTTTCTTCGAGCGTTAACGGAATCGGACGAATTTCATTCCAAAATGAATCATCTTTTTTATTGGCATTCAAATCAAAAGCTACAATTTCATTTCCAAAAGTTTTCTTGGCAAACGATTCCGGAAATTCATAATTGGAATAAACATAATTAAACTGACCCGAAAATTTTATACCAAAACCACCCGCATTAAACGAAAGCGTCTGTGCATTTTTTGACCAGATTTTGTTTTTTGCATTATAACTAAAGCTTTGTTTTAAATTCATTACTTCAGTAAATTCATTTTTCATTCGGTAGCCTTTAATATCGAAATCAACGGCATAAATGGCAAAACTATCATCGACAATGTAAATATAACCTTCAAAAACAGGTTCTTTATCTCGTTTTGGAGTTACTTTAATTTTGTAAATCTGCTGTTTATTATCATCATAAAAACTTCCTTCCAGTTTGTATTTATAATAGCTGAAAGCGTTATTAGCAATAGGAGAGATAAGATTTACATCAAATTCTAATGTGTTGTCGTAAAAATCGTAAGTTGATAAAGCGGCAGTATTATAGCTGAAACCTTTATTGTTTCCGGAGATTTTGGAGGCGATAATAGTTTCTTTTAATTTATCTGGTTTTTGATAAGAAACTTTCGAAATAGTTTCAGATAAATATAAAATCCCAGTTCCGGTTGAATCTAAGTTAGAAGATAAATCCGGGCCAAGATCTACTTTTTGACCTAATATTTTTTTAGGTAAATCTTTTACTTTTAAAATTCCTTTCGAATAAAAATCGGCAGTAAAGCGAGCTGTTTTTTCGGAGTTCTCTTTTCTGTTTGCAATCGCATTTTTTATGATGGCATTTGCAGGATTGTTTTTAGGATCAATAACAACTTCATTTAATTCAAAACTTTCTTCCTGCATTTTCACATCTAAAGTTACTATTTTGGAATCTGCAGGAACCGTTATTTTCTGAGTCTTAAATCCCAGATATTGAAAAACGATTCTGTTTTCACCAATTTCTTTTACCTGCAATTGATATTGTCCTTGTTCATTTGAAGTAGTTCCGCGATAGGTATTCTCTTCAAAAATAGAAACAAACGGCAGCGGATTCCCTTTTTCGTCGGTTATAGTTCCTTTGATTTGGGCAAAATTGGAAATCGATAAAAATAAAAAGGCGAATAAAATATAGTTTTTCATGAAAGTGGTTTCTCTTACAAAAATAAAAGAAGTTGAAAATGAGCTTATTAATAATTTGTTAAATTGTAATAAGGAAAATCAAAGTCGTTTGTCAGGCTGAGCAATTTTCCAACTGTCAGGCTGAGCGAAGTCGAAGCCCCTCACGAGCTATAAGTGCTTCGACTTCGCTCAGCGTGACAATATCTTATAAAAAAGACTGAATCGCCAATTCGTAACTTTTTAATCCAAACCCTAAAATAACACCTTTTGCATTTCCAGACAAATACGACTGATGTCTGAAACTTTCACGCGCATAAGTATTAGAAATATGCACTTCGATAACAGGAGTTGTAACCGCTTTCATAGCGTCGCCTAAACCTATAGAAGTATGAGTGTAAGCGCCGGCGTTTAGAATAATTCCGTCAAATGAAAAACCAACATCCTGAATTTTTCCAATCAATTCTCCTTCAATATTACTTTGGTAATACGAAAGTTCAATGCTTGGAAATTTTTGTTTCAACGTTTCAAAGTAATCTTCAAAAGTCTGACTTCCGTAAACTTCGGGTTCACGTTTTCCTAAAAGATTCAAATTTGGTCCGTTGATAATGCAGATTTTCATATTTAAAATTGTTTATTGAAATATTGCTATTGCAATTGAATTGTGTAAAAATAAAAAAACCGATCTAATTAATAGACCGGTTTTTATAAAAGTATGTGATATATTTTTAGAACATGAATCCAGCTGAGAGTTGAAATACAGAGTTTTTAAGATCGGCTTTAGATGAAACTTCAGTCAATCCAAATCCGTAACGACCTTGAATGAAGATTCCTTCAGTAATTTTTAATCCAAGTCCAGCATTGATAGCGAAGTCGAAAGTTTTAGGGTCTTGAGCATCGAATTCTTCTTTATTGCTTAATAAAAATGAAGCTTGAGGACCAACTTCTAAACTTAATGATTTAGTCATATATATTTTAGCCATCACAGGAATAGATAAGTATCCTAATTCGTTTTTAAATTCTCCTAATGCATTTTTATAGCTTGCACCTTGTGTTGAATACAACAATTCAGGCTGAATAGAAAATTTTTCTAATAGTTTTAATTCTGCAACTAAACCTGCGTGATAGCTCGTAATTCCATCCTTGCTATAGTCTATTCCGTCAAAACTCGCATCTCCGGTTTGATTTGCAAAGTTAACCCCTGCTTTAACTCCAATTTTTAATAATTGTGCCTGAATCGTAGCTGTTGTTGCAATGAACAATACAGCTGCTAAAAGTATTTTCTTCATAAAAAATGTTTTTAGTTTGGTATTTAAATGTTATTCTTTTAATTCAAAACTACATTATTTTGATTTTATTGTTTTATATACTGCATGATAAATTTATTAAAATTCTCACATTTTTTCAAATTCACTAAGTTTAAATGATTTTTTTTTGGACAAATGAACTGGAAATTAATTGGTTATTTGAAAATCCATTTTGTCTTATTTTAATACTTTAATTACTTTTTGGGGTTATTTTTTGGTAAGTATAATCTTAGTTTTGGATTGTAATTAAAAAAATAAAAACATGAAAAAAGTAATTTTAACTGCTATTGCAGTCTTAGGATTTGTATTTGCAAATGCGCAAACAACGGGTTTCTCTAAAGGAGATGTATTTGTTTCAGGAGCTTTCAATGTAGGTTCTCAAAAAACTGGAGATTTTAAATCAAGTGATTTTACTCTTGTTCCAAGTGCTGGTTATTTTGTAACTGAAAATATAGCCATTGGAGCAAAATTAGGTTTTAGTACATCGAAAGAAGGAGATGACAAAACTAATAACTTTACAGTAGGAGCTTTTGGTAGATACTATTTTACTCCAGCTTCTCAATTCTCAGTTTATGGTCAGGCTGGATTTGATTACATGAACTCAAAAGAAAAACCTAGTGATTTTAAATCAAACACAATTGGTGGGAACATTGGTTTAGGTATGAGCTATTTCTTGTCTAATCATTTTGCTATCGAAGCTACTTGGATTGGTTTAGGTTATTATGTTGACAACAACGGTGGTCATGGAGCAGAGAAAACTAATACTTTTGGTCTTGGAACAGATTTAAGAGATGTAAGTTTTGGAGTTGTTTACAAATTCTAAAAGAAAATATTTTTAGTTAGTTTTTTTAAAAGCTTCCTCATTTTTGAGGGAGCTTTTTTCTTTTCATTTAAAAGCAAATTCACCTTGTCTTAACAATTTGTATGCTTATTACTATTTTTTTTGTTAAAATCCAAGCGGTTATTTATGAAGAATATTTTTATATTTGATCATTAATAACCCAAAACAACTTTTATGAAAAGAATTATTTTAGCTGCTATTGCAGTAATGGCATTTGGATTTACTAATGCACAACAAACTAGATTTGGTGTAAAAGGAGGTCTTAACCTTTCAAATTGGGCAGGCGGAGACGTTGAAGATACTAAATCTTTAGTAGGTTTCCATGTTGGAGGATTTGCCGAAATTAAAATCATTGAAAAATTAGCAATTCAGCCAGAACTTTTATTCTCTACTCAAGGAACTAAAATTGATGGTGGTTCATTTTTTGGAGATTTTGATGTTAAAACGAATTATTTGAATATTCCTGTTTTAGCTAAATATTACATTGTAGAAAAATTTAGTGTTGAAGCGGGTCCACAACTTGGAATTTTGCTATCTGCAAAATCTGAAGGTGAAGATGTTAAAGATGCATTCAAAACTGTAGATTTTGGATTTAACTTAGGAGCTGGATATAATTTCACTGATAATCTTTCAGTTAATCTTCGTTACACAATTGGTTTGTCTCCTCTTGCTGATGACGCAGATATTGAAGATGAAGGTGATTATTATGACAGTGCAAAAAATAGTAACCTTGCACTTTCGTTAGCTTATAAATTCTAATCAGAATTTTAAAATATTCTAAAACCTCCCAAAAACGGGAGGTTTTTTTATGCATGAAATTTAATATTAAAATGTTTTAACAACACTTATATTTTGATAAGTAAATTTTTATATTTGGCTAAATTATTTTTAACCAAAAACAAAAAAATGAAAAAAGTTATCTTATCTGCAATTGCAGTTATGGCATTTGGTATGGCAAATGCACAAGACGTAAAATTTGGTCTTAAAGGAGGTTTAAATGTTTCTAATTTTTCTGGTGATACAGAAGGAATTGATTTTAAATCTCGATTCGGGTTTAACGTTGGGGGATTTGTAGAAATTAAATTCTCTGAGAAATTTGCCTTACAACCTGAAGTTTTATATTCTACACAAGGTGCAAAAGTTGACAATTTTAATCTGGATGTTGACGGAATAGGCACTGTTAATGCTGATGTTGCCTTTAACCTTGCTTATATAAATGTTCCTGTAATGTTTAAATATTTTGCTGCAGAAAAGTTCTCACTAGAGGCTGGTCCGCAAATTGGATTTTTAGTTTCTGCAGAAACTAAGACAAAGGTAGACGGTTACGGAAGTAGTAAAGTTGATATTAAAGATAACTTTGAATCAATTGATTTTGGATTGAATTTTGGAGCTGGATATGATTTTACAGAAAACTTCTCTGCTGGTGTAAGATATAATTTGGGATTAGCGAATATTGCTAAAACTGAAGAAGGAGATGACTCGAAAGTTCATAACGGAGTTTTCTCATTATCTGCGGCATATAAATTCTAATCTGAATTTTTTAAATACTTAAAAACCTTCCAGAAATGGAAGGTTTTTTTATGCTCAAAAATGTTTTACTTTGTAAATATGAAATGGAACAATTATATAAAAGACTATCAATCGTATCTGCGAATAGAAAGAAGTTTGTCTAAAAATACAATTGAAAACTATAGCTTTGATATTGAGCGGTTATGTCTTTTTTTAGAAACCAATCAAATTGATGTTTCGCCTATAAAAATTACGGATGAAACCATTCAGCAGTTTATATATTCGGTTTCAAAAGAAGTAAATCCGCGTTCTCAGGCGAGGATTATTTCTGGTTTGAAAAGTTTTTTTAATTATTTGGTTTTTGAAGATTATCGAAATGACAGTCCGCTAGAATTAATCGAAAGCCCCAAAACCGGACGAAAACTTCCCGATACATTATCCATAAAAGATATTGATGCACTTATCGCAGCCATTGATTTAAGCAGTAATGAAGGAGAACGAAATCGTGCTATTTTGGAAACATTATATGGCTGTGGACTTCGGGTTTCTGAATTGGTTTCACTCAAAATATCAGATTTATTTTTTGACGAAGGTTTTATAAAAATTACCGGAAAAGGAAATAAAGAACGTTTTGTGCCCATTGGAAAATTAACTAAAAAATACATTGAAATCTATCAGGACGAGATTAGGGTACATCTCAATATTAAAAAAGGCTGTGAAGATACTTTGTTTCTAAACCGCAGAGGAAACCAGTTAACGCGCGCCATGATTTTTACGATTATAAAAGATTTGGCGGTAAAAATTGGTTTAAACAAAAATATAAGCCCACATACTTTACGCCATTCCTTTGCAACGCATTTACTGGAAAATGGTGCCGACTTAAGATCTATTCAATTAATGCTGGGACATGAATCTATTACAACAACAGAAATTTATGTACACCTGGACAGAAGTTTCCTGACAGAAGTAATGCATTCGTATCATCCGCGGAAGTAATTTTTTGGGAAGTGTCTGGTTTTTTTACGCCAAAAGTTATAACTTGGTATCACATTTGTATTCAAAAGGAAGTAAATTAAAAGGATTTTGAGGATTTTTTTAACTCAGATCCAGTAAGATATTATTTACTTAAATAGCGACATATGATTTTTGATTTGTACAGTAATGAAGACTGCATGGAAGTAAATAATTTTTACAGAAAATTATTTGCCGAAATGCCAGATTTGCTTTTTCAATTTGTTATAGATACTCATAATCATTATACTTTTCCTCTAGTCAGTAAATCAGTTGATGAAATTTTTGAACTTTCCTTCAAAGAATTTACAGACGATATTAAACACATTATTTACGAACGGGTTTTTGAACAGGACAGAGAAAAATTTTTTCAGTCCCTTGTAAAAGCACGTAAAGAAATTGTGCCTTGGGAATTAGAATTCAGGTCTGTTTTACCAAAAAAAGGATTGCGCTGGTTTAGGGTTTCTGCAAAAACAGAATTATCTTCTGATGGAAAAGTTAGTTTTTTTGGACATATTTCTGATATTACCGATTTAAAAGACAAAGAAGAAAAACTCCGTATTTCTGAAGAACGTTTCCAGTTTGCACTTGATGCATCAACAGTGGGAATCTGGGATTGGGATATGGTTACGAATAATGTTTTTTATTCTTCACTCTCCTTAAAAATCTTAGAATTAGAATCGGCAGATATTTTTGACGACCCGGAACGCTGGGATAAAATTGTGCATCCTGACGATCTTCCAAAATATTATTCAGACATTAAAGAACATTTTGATAATAAGATTCCGTATTATGAAAATTACCATCGTGTAATGACGTCAAGCGGTAATTATAAATGGATTCTGGATAGAGGTAAAGTCATAAAACGGGATGAAAACGGTAAACCATTACGCGTTATTGGAACACACACAGACATTTCTCTTCAAAAGGAAAAAGAACTGGAACTTTTAAAAACAATGAAATTGTACAGCGACCAAAATAGTCGGTTGTTAAACTTTTCGCATATTGTTTCGCATAATTTAAATACACAGGCAGGAAACATAAAATCGATTTTAGATTTTATTGATGAAGATGGAGATAAAGCAACTGTTGGTGAAATGCTGGAACATCTTCGTACGGTTTCAAATGATTTAAATGAAACGATTTCTAACTTAACGCAAATTGTAAAAACGCAGAGTAATATTAATATCGCTGTAGAGCCTTTAAAACTTTGTGAATATATTGAGAAAACGGTCGCGACTATAAAAGGGTATGATAAACAGAAAAAAGTTACAATTGTAAATAATGTTCCGCAATACCTGACCATTAATTTTAATCCGGCTTATCTTGAAAGTGTCTTGCTCAATTTTACCACAAATGCTATAAAATATGCACATCCGGATCGGGATCCGCTCATTGTATTTGATTTTGGAATCGAACCAGAAGGTTATAAATCTTTAAAAATTACAGATAACGGTTTAGGAATCGATTTAAAAGTCTACGGTGAATTATTATTCGGAATGTATAAAACGTTTCATAAACATGAAGAAGCACGCGGAATAGGCTTGTATATTACCAGAAACCAAATAGAAGCGATGAAAGGAACCGTTTCTGTAGAAAGTGAAGTTGGAGTAGGGACGAGCTTTAAAATCGTTTTTAACGATCTCTAAATAGTTAATAAAGGCTGTCAAATGACAGCCTTTTTAATTTTATATAATAGAAAGAGAATTATTTAGCAATGTTCACTGCTCTTGTTTCTCTAATTACAGTAACTTTTACCTGACCCGGATAAGTCATTTCTGTTTGGATTTTTTGTGAAATCTCAAAAGATAGATTTGCAGCATTATCATCAGAAACTTTTTCGCTTTCTACAATAACACGTAATTCTCTACCAGCCTGAATTGCATAAGCATTTTTCACACCGCTAAATCCGTAAGCTACATCTTCAAGATCTTTCAAACGTTGAATGTATGAATCTAAAACCTGACGTCTTGCACCTGGTCTTGCACCAGAAATAGCATCACAAACCTGAACGATTGGTGATAATAATGATTTCATTTCAATCTCGTCGTGGTGCGCACCAATAGCGTTGCAAACCTCTTCTTTTTCGCCGTATTTCTCAGCCCACTGCATACCTAATAATGCGTGTGGTAAATCACTTTCTGTATCTGGAACTTTACCAATATCGTGAAGTAAACCTGCTCTTTTTGCCAGTTTTACATTCAAGCCTAATTCAGCTGCCATGATACCGCAAAGTTTAGAAACTTCTCTAGAGTGTTGTAATAAGTTTTGTCCGTAAGAAGAACGGTATTTCATTCTACCTACAACTTTAATTAATTCAGGATGTAAACCGTGAATTCCTAAATCGATCACAGTACGTTTTCCAACTTCGATAATTTCATCATCAATTTGTTTAGCCGTTTTAGCAACAACCTCTTCAATTCTTGCAGGGTGAATACGTCCGTCAGTAACTAATTTGTGTAAAGACAAACGGGCAATTTCTCTACGAACCGGATCAAAACAAGAAAGGATAATAGCTTCCGGTGTATCATCAACGATAATTTCAACTCCCGTTGCAGCTTCAAGCGCTCTAATGTTACGACCTTCACGTCCAATAATTCTTCCTTTTACATCGTCAGATTCAATGTTGAATACAGAAACGCAGTTTTCAACTGCTTCTTCCGTCCCAACTCTTTGAATGGTGTTGATGATAATTTTTTTAGCTTCTTGCTGAGCTGTAAGTTTAGCTTCTTCAATGGTTTCCTGAATGTGAGACATAGCTTTGCTTTTAGCTTCGGCTTTTAAACCTTCCACTAATTGCTCTTTTGCTTCTTCTGCAGAAAGTCCTGAAATAACTTCAAGCTGCTGCAATTGACTTTTGTGTAATTTGTCAACTTCAGCTTGTTTTTTATCTAAAACTTCAATTTTGTTATTGTATTCTTCTGTTTTAGCTTCAAAATCGTCGTTTACTTTTTTAGCTTTAGAAAGCTCGTTAGAAATCTGAGATTCTTTATCACGTACGCGTTTTTCTACTTCGGCTACTTTTTTATCGCGTGCCAGAATAACTTGTTCGTGTTCCGATTTTAATTCGATAAAACGTTCTTTTGCCTGAAGGATTTTATCTTTTTTTATGTTTTCAGCTTCTAAATTAGCATCTTTTAAAATGGAAGCTGCTTCTTTTTTAGCATTTTTGATTAGGTTTGAAATATTGCTTTTCTCGATGATTTTAGCTATTGCAAAACCTGCCGCAATACCTACAATACCTGAAATAATGATCGTTATGATGTCCATGTTTGTTAGGGTTTATATATAAAAAAAGCCTACATTAATTGCTTGTATAAACTCGTAAAGACAAGTTTTGAGCTAACTCACTGTTCAAGTTTCCCGGTCAAAGCTGGGCATACTATAGTAGCGACGATTTGCTCATTCTAAATTGTTAGTGTTGAGTTTACCAATTGTGAACTAATGTAGGCAGTATCTTAGTTTATGTAAAGAACGTTTAATTTTCGAGATATTGATCTAAAAGCGAATTTAATCTTTTAATTCTTTCAATGGTTTCTTCGCCATCGATTGCGTTATCAATTTGTTTTTGTTCCACCTGCGATGCAAATTGCAGTGCACACATGGCTAATACATCTTGTTTATCGCGAACTGCGTAACTTTCTTCGAATTGCTTGATCATAGCATCAATTTTTTTTGAAGCGCTTCTAAGGCCTTCTTCCTGAGCGGGTTCAACCGTTAATGGGTAAACGCGGTCGGCAATTGATATTTTAATTCTAAGCTTTCCGTCCATGTTTCTAATCTGATAATTGCGCTATACAGTAATCAATTTCGCGAATTAATGAATTTATTTTAAGCTTTGTCTCTCTCTTGTTATTGTCGCTGCCAAGCAACGAATTGGCTATCTTAAGTGTTTCATATTGCTTTTTCAAAGCTTCCATTTCTTCAGATTGTTTCTGGATAATTTGCACCGCTTTGTCTAATTCTAATCGTAATTCCTGATTATTTTTTTCCAGGCCTTTTGATTTTTCAAAAAGCTTCTCGACTTTATATTCAAGAGTATCAATTATTTCGGCAATTACACTCATTATAAATCCTATTCATTACTTAATCATACAAAGTTAGTATTCCTTTTTATTAATGCAATTTTTTCTCGATTTTTTTGCATTAAAAATAGACAAATAAATGAATTTCAATCAATTGTGTTTTTGTGAGATTTTCTTCGGTTTTTACCTGTTAATTTTTTATCTTAGCAAAAATGTAACCCATGAAATTTTCAATATTAGCTCTTTTCTTTTGCCCTTTTCTATTCGCTCAGACACAATATCCTAAAGATTATTTTCGTCCGCCGCTGGATATCCCTATGCAGCTTTCGGGGAATTTTGGAGAGTTAAGACCCAATCATTTTCATGCTGGTTTTGACTTAAAAACGAATCAAAGAGAAGGATTAAACGTGTATGCGATTGCTGACGGCTATGTGTCAAGGATTAAAATTTCGACTTTTGGAAACGGAAAATGTATTTATATCACGCATCCAAATGGGTATACTTCTGTTTACGGACATTTGCAGACAACCCTTGGGCCAATTCAGGATTATGTAAAAAAAACGCACTATAAAGAAAAGGCTTATGAAATTGAAATGTTACTAAAACCAGATGAACTTCCGGTTACAAAAGGACAATTAATCGCGCTTTCAGGAAATACCGGATCTTCAGAAGGGCCGCATCTTCATTTTGAAATTCGTGATACCAAAACTGAGTTTGTCATCAACCCGATTTTCTTTGGCTTTGACCAAAATATTAAAGATACCAAGAAGCCAACATTGTCGAGTTTATACGTTTATCCATTAGATAATGCAACAGTTAACCAGTCAAAACAGCCGTTACTTGTAAACATGACGCTTCAAAAAGACGGAACTTATCTTGCTTCGAAAGTAAAGACAAACGGAAAAATTGGTTTTGGAATTAATGCCTCAGATACTGATGATGTTTCTTTTAATAAAAATGGGGTTTTTAATGTTTCAACATTTTTAAACGGAAATCAGAATTATAATTATCAGTTCAATACGTATTCATTTGATGAAATGCGTTACATAAATGCTTTCATCGATTATCCGCGATATAAAAAGACGAGCCAGCGCGTGCAGAAACTTTTCATGAAAACACCTTTTGCGTTGAGTATTATAAAAACAGATTCACTGAGAGGGATAATTTCGGCAGTGCCAAATCTGACTTCTAATTATAGAATTGAAGTTTCAGATTATTTCGGAAATCAAAATTCAATTTCAGTGCCAATTGAATATGATTTGGAAACACCGCTTGTTCCAGCAGAAACTGTCACATCAAAATATTTTGTTCGTTATAATAAAGATTCCAATTTTGAGAAAGATAATATGTCAGTTTTCTTTCCTGCCGGAACTTTTTACGAAGATTTTAATTTAAATTTTGATGTAAAAAACAACAAAATTTATATTCATGATGATACCGTTCCGGTGCATTCTAATTTTACAATTACTATAAAAGATACCGTTTATCCGGAATCTTTAAAGGATAAGCTTTATATAGGAAAAGGTACAAGCTATAACGGAACTCTTAGAAAAGGGGACATTTTTACTACCAAAGCCAAAATATTAGGAACGTATGGTTTGGTTCTCGATACGATTGCTCCGGTTATAAAAATCACAAAACCTGTTGAAGGAAAATGGATCAGCGATCAGAAAAAAATTGAGTTTACAATTGGTGATTCTCTGTCTGGAATAAAGTCGTACAATGGATATTTAAACGGAAGCTGGGTTTTATTTGAATATGAAAATAAAAACAGAAAAATTACACATACTTTTGATGATCAATATTTGACAGAAGGAGAAAACTTTTTAAAAATGGAAGTAGTTGATAATGTAGGAAATTCTACTATCTTTGAAACTCATTTTTTTAGAAGTCAACAAAAATAAAACCCAAATCTTTGAATAAAAACAGGTTAATATTCGCTTTACTTTTCTTGTGCTTTACTTGTATTTCATTTGCTCAAAATGCTCATGTAAAAGGTATTATTTTAGATAATGAAAATCATCCTGTTTCGAATGTCAATATAACTTCGGGCAAAAATAACACACAATCTGATGCAAATGGTTTTTTTGAAATTGATGTAATTTCGAATAAAAAGGCCTCAATTGTTTTTACACACATCTCGTTAAAAATGATCAGCCTTACGGTTACTTTAAAACCAAATGAAGTTTTTGTTTTTAATCCTGTAATGAATAATTCTCAAGAACAAATGGGAGAAGTTTTTGTTTCTTCCCGAAATAAAAAACGAGTTCAGGGAATTACCACTATAGAAACTGCCACTATAAAAAAGATTCCGGGAGCAAATGCTGGTATCGAAAATATTCTAAAAACACTTCCCGGCGTAAATTCAAATAATGAACTAAGTACACAATATGCCGTAAGAGGTGGAAATTATGACGAAAATTTAGTCTACGTAAACGAAGTCGAAGTTTACCGTCCGTTTTTAATTCGTTCAGGTCAGCAGGAAGGATTGAGTTTTACCAATACAGATTTGGTTCAGAATGTGGATTTCTCGGCCGGAGGATTTCAGGCAAAATTTGGAGATAAATTATCATCTGTTTTAGATATTACTTATCGAAAACCAACTCAGTTTGGAGCTTCGTTTGAAGCAAGTTTTTTAGGCGGAAGCGCTTCTGTAGATTTAGTTTCGAAAAATAAAAAATGGTCGGCTGTGACCGGAGTTCGTTATCGTAATAATAGTTTATTGGTAAACAGTCAAGATACGCAGACGAACTACACGCCAACTTTTGCTGATATTCAAACCAATATAAATTATGATATTTCTGAAAAATGGCAGATTAGCTTTTTAGGGAATATTTCGCAGAATAAATATTTATATCAGCCTTTAACCCGCGAAACCAAATTTGGAACCATCGATCAGCCAATGGCTTTGGCAGTTTATTATGAAGGTCAGGAAAAAGATCAGTACGATACTTATTTTGGAGCTTTTAAAACAACTTATAAAGTTTCGCCTTCGCTGACTTTAAAGTTTATCGGTTCGTTGTTTCATACTACAGAAAAAGAACATTTTGATATTTTAGCGCAATATCGTTTAGGAAATGTGAATGCAGAAAATCCAACAGATGCATCCTCAATTGATTTTACACGCGGAATTGGTTCGCAGTTGAATCACGCCCGAAATGATTTAGATGCGTTAATTGCCAATATGGAAATTAAAGGTTCTAAAGAATGGCAGGAAAGTCAGCTTGAATTTGGGTTAAAATATACACGAGAATCTATTCGTGACAGAGTTGTAGAGTGGGAGATGATCGATTCAGCAGGATTTTCTATAAATCCGCCGCTGGTTATTCTGCCAGAAAACAATCAGCCGTATTCGCCTTATACAGGCCCGCTTTTACCTTATCAGGATATTCGAGCAACAAATTTTAATACGATCAATAGATTTTCCGGTTATGCACAATGGAACAAACAATCTGAATTGGGTTCAAGCCAAATTTGGTATCATGTTGGAGCTCGTTTTCAAAGCTGGAATGTTACTGGAGCTATTGAAGAAGGAAAAAATCAGTTTGTAGTAAGTCCGCGTGCGCAGTTTGCCATAAAACCGGATTGGGATCGTGATATGGTTTTCAGGATTTCGGGAGGATTATACCATCAGCCGCCATTTTACAGGGAACTTCGTGATCTGGATGGCGTTGTAAATCCAAATGTAAAAGCGCAGGAAGCAGTTCATGTTGTGTTAGGAAATGATTATAATTTTAAAATGTGGAATCGCCCTTTTAAATGGGTAACGGAACTTTATTATAAATCCCTTTCGGATGTAAATGTGTATTCAATTGATAATGTCCGTATTCGATATGTGGCCAATAACAATGCTAAAGCTTATGCACAAGGTTTAGATTTTAGATTAAACGGAGAATTTGTACCGGGAACAGAATCGTGGGTAAGTTTCGGATATTTAAAAACAGAAGAAAACTACGAAAACAAAGGTTATATCGCTCGTCCGACAGATCAGCGTTTAAAATTTGCAATGTTGTTTCAGGATTATATGCCGAATATTCCAAGTGTAAAAGTTTATCTTAATATAGTTTATAATACTGGTTTGCCAGGCGGCGCTCCAGCATATTCTGATCCTTATTTATATCAAAACAGATTAAATGATTATAGAAGGGCTGATATTGGTTTTGCCAAAGTTTTTGTAGACAGCAGCACGCAGGGCTCAAAAACAAGCTGGTTAAAAAACTTCAAAGAATTAGCTGTTGGGCTGGAAATCTTCAATCTTTTCAATAATCAAAATGCTATTACAAATACCTGGGTTCGCGATGTGTATTCTAAAAACCAGTACGCGATTCCAAATTATATGACTTCAAGGGTTTTTAATATAAAACTGAATGCGAGACTATGATCGCAAAACGTGAAAAAAGAAAGAAGATTTTTTACGTTCCGGGAATGATTTCTTTGGTTTTAATTCCTTTGTTTTGTTTTTATCATTTTTATAAAGTCGATGCCTTTAAGGTTTATGGAGCAATAGATTTATCATTGCCAAATAAAGGAGATTTTGAAAAGTATAAAGTCGAGACTCTAAGGAAATATAAAGTTTATAAGTTTAGTGGTAATGAATTTGAGGATAAGAAGAAGCTTAATGAAATGAGGTTTTATCTTAGAAAATTAAGAAAAGAGAAAGATACTATAAACGGAATTAAATTGCAGTATAATTCAAAAACAAATTACGATACTTTTATTAGAACTCTTGATATTTTGACAATAGAAAAAGCTCCGACCTGGGGAATATTTGATGATGATATATATGTAATTGCCAATAGTAATACACCAAAAAAGACCAAAAAGGATACTATTGAATATCATAGAATGAATTGTGGTACAGGAGAATTAATGAGGCAGCAGGCGTATTGGGAACAGAAAAACAGAAAAGAAGAAGAAGCACGTGCTTTTCAGGTTACTTTTTTTGCTCAGAAATGGCAGTTAATCTTCTGTGGCTATTTCGGACTTATTCTTCTTAACATCTTTACACTAGTAAAATTCAATAAAAACCAAAATTACAATCAAAAATAGTATATTTGATAATTGAATATAATTTGTCGATGAAAAAGTACTTTAAATATATAGCCTTAGCAATTGTTGGAACATTAATTAGCTGTCGTGAAGAAGTTAAAAAGCCAAAAGTAAGTTACGATGTGTCAAATAAAGTAAGTGTTACAAAAACAGATTCGACTCAGATTGAAGTTGCTGATCTGCCTATTCAAATGGAAGGAACAGATTACCTGATTCATCCGGTTGGGGATTTAAGGGTTTTTGAAAGAGGCTCAAAAGCACGTTATGGATCTTCAAGCGTAAACGATGTAAGTTTTACAATCTCTAACTTAGGCGAATATGAAATTACGGGATATTTACAAAACCTGAAATTTCAAAAAACAGATTCAGATTCGATTCATGCTTTATCAGATAAACCTGTTTTAATTTTAACAGCAACGTATTTAAAAACCGTTGCAGATAAAACTAAAAATAAGGTTATGGTGTATACTCTAACAGATTCTGATACCAACAAAGACGGAAAAATTGATACCAGCGACATTAAAACTTTATATTTAAGTGATATAAGCGGAGAAAACTTCACTAAAGTCTCAGCAGATCTTCAGGAATTAGTTGACTGGAATTTAATTGAATCTAAAAACCGTTTGTATTTTAGAACTATTGAAGATACGAACCAAAACGGTCAATTCGATAAAAACGATGTTTTACACTATAATTATATCGACTTAGCTTCTAAAAAATGGGAAGTGAAGAGCTACAAGCCCATCTAAAGGGTTTAGCCACAGATTACACAGATTAAAGTGATTTTTTTTTCGCCACGAATTACACAAATTTCCACAAATTAAATTGAATTAAAATTCGTGGAAATTTGTGTAATTCGTGGCGGACTTTTTTAATTCTTTTCATCTGTGTAATCTGTGGCTAAAAAAAACTTAGAATCTTAGCATCTCAGAACCTTAGAGCCTTTATATCAATATATCGCTTTCTAAGTCAGATTTTTCGATTTCAAAACCAAATTCGAGGCGTTCAACCAATTCGATTACCAGTTTTTTATACCAGTTTTCAGATTTTGGGTGAATGTAAATTTTCTCAATCAATTGATTAATATCAACATTAATTTTTATTCCGTCATTTAGTTTGATGCCGCTTTTTGAAGTATCGGTAAGAATACGCACTTCACGTTCGTATTGAAAACTTTTTCTTTTGAATAAAAAAGGAAAGAACAAATCCTCAAACGGAATATATTCTTTTTTATAATCGATGTAGTTTACTTCACCAATATACTGGTCAAAATTATTCTCAGGCTTTAAAGCTTTTTGCAATCTGCCAATTGTAGACTGAATCGCTAAACCTTCGCTGTTTTGAGTAAATATCTGCCACATGGCAAACGATTCATATTCATTAATATGCCAGCTGCTTACGGCAACCTGCTCACGATGCGTTTTATAATAATTTAAAAAGTCGGGATTATCGACGGCGAGCTTTTTAATCTCTTCATAAGTTGGCTCGCTAAAAGTACCTTCATATTGATCTTCAAACTTGTCAGATCGCGACATGAACAGTTTTTTAGAAAGCAGTAAATCAAGAAATTTAGATAGGTCAAGATATTTCCAAACAATAGTATCAGGATCTTCTGGTAGTTTGATGTTGGGGTTGTTAAGATACATTTTCCATAAGAATTAAATGATTTTAACCCGTTGGGTGTAATTATTTTTAACACATAGAAACATAGAATTATTGAACATAAGAAAGGCGTTTCACTTGCATTAACAACACATAGCTATGTGTGAGAAACAAGTTTCTTTTTGATTTACTTTGTTTAAAAACATAAGGTCTATGTCTCTATGTGTTTAATTATTATTTTTTATGGATTACGCCCAACGGTTTGATTTTAATCTTTACTACCTAAAGTTATAAAATAAAACACAGATTAAAGAAATTAAACTGAGTTTTAATATTTCCTTAATCTGTGTAGATTGTTTGGTTATAATGTAAGTCTTAAGATTCGAAAGACTGCATGGTTACCAGTTTATTATAAGTTCCGTTAAGTGCGATTAATTGGTCATGAGTTCCCTGTTCAACGATTTTTCCTTTTTGCATAACCACAATAACATCTGCTTTTTGAATCGTCGAAAGTCGGTGAGCGATCACAATCGAAGTTCTGTTCTGCATCATGTTTTCAAGCGCAACCTGAACAAATTTTTCGCTTTCGGTATCTAATGCCGATGTTGCTTCATCCAGAATCATAATCGGTGGATTTTTCAATACCGCTCTCGCAATAGATAAACGTTGTTTTTGCCCGCCTGAAAGTTTGTTTCCACTGTCACCAATGTTGGTGTAAATTCCTAAAGGCAGTTCTTTTACAAACTCATACGCATTCGCAATTTTAAGCGCATCGATAATTTCATCATCTGTAGCGTCTAATTTTCCTAATGCAATATTGGCTTTGATTGTATCATTAAATAAAATACTGTCCTGTGTAACCAATCCCATTAAACTGCGGAGCGAATGCAGGTTCATATCTTTTATATTAATTCCATCAATAGAAATTGAGCCTTCATTAACATCATAAAAACGGGTCAATAAATTCGCAATAGTACTTTTTCCACTTCCTGATTGTCCAACAAGAGCAACAGTTTGTCCTTTATTAATATTAAGAGAAAAATCTTTTAAGACATTTTCATCTTCATATTTAAAGTTGATATTTTGAACACTGATATTGCTTTCAAAAGTTGTTTTTTCGATTGCGTTTTCTTTTGAAATAATAGTGTTTTCCTGATCTAAAATTTCCAATACACGTTCTGCGGCAGCATTTCCTCTTTTTACACCATATGAAGCTTTAGAAATGGCTTTTGCCGGAGTCAGGATGTTATAAGCCAATCCCATGTAAGCAATAAATGAAGCACCTTCTAAGGTTTTATCAATTAAAACCATTTGTCCCCCGTACCAAAGCAATATAGCAATAACCGTTATTCCCATAAATTCACTGGCAGGTGAAGCCAGGTTTTGACGGTTTCCAATGCTGTTTGATAAATTGAAAAAACGCTCTGTAGAATTTTTGAAAACATTGTTGAAATAGTTTTCGGCATTATATCCTTTTACCACTTTTAATCCGCCAATAGTTTCTTCAATAGTAGATAAGAAAGTACCTTGTTCTTCCTGAGCTTTTGTAGATTGTTTTTTAAGCTGTTTCCCGATTAAAGAAATAATGTAACCTGAAACCGGAATAAATATAAAAACGAATAACGTTAGCTTAGCGCTTATAATCAGCATTGCTATTATCGTAAATATAATTGTCAAAGGTTCCTTAACAATAAGCTCTAAAATTGCTAAAAAAGAGGTTTGCACTTCGTTTACATCGCCGGCAATTCTGGAAATAACATCTCCTTTTCTTTTTTCAGAATAAAATGCCAAAGGCAGTTCCAGTGTTTTTTTGTATAATGCATTTCGCATATCTCTTAAAACCCCATTTCTTAAAAAGTTAATAAAAAACATAGCCAGATAATCTGCTAAATTTTTTAATAAGAAGATCGAGATAATTATTCCTACCATTACCGAAAGTATAAAACCCGGATTGTTTGGATCGTTATTTTTTGTGATATAATAGTTTAGATAACTTTCTCCATATTCTTTTATATGTGTGATTCCTTCATAAACAGGCATGGTTGTAAGTTTCTTGCTTTTACCAAATAAAACCTGCAGCATTGGAATCAACGCCATAAATGAAAGTGTGCTGAAAAGGGCATACAAAACATTGAAAAAGATGTTTAAGAACGCATATTTTTTATACGGATATATAAAAGGAACTATTTTTTTGAAATTACTCATTTATTTTTGAATATTATTTTTTCTGCTGTGGTATTGCTCTTTCGAGTTTTAGCAATATTTTTTTTTGGTTATAATTAATTTGTTGGGGGAATTTTTACTGCACAAAATTAATCCAATTGATTTGTTTTCAATATTTTTTTAGTTTTTTTTATTAAAAAACTCTGATTTACATTTGTTCTAAATGTAAATCAGAGTTCTAAATATCAAAATTTAATTAGCTGCGCAGAGATTTCCTGCGCAGCTATAATAGGTGTTTAAAGAGCTTATCACTCGTTTTTTTATTTCAATTGCATGTCTGCAATGATATTCTGTATTTTTCCGTCTAAGAAACTTTCGGCAGCATCAAAATCTAAAACCGATTCTAATTCAGCATTTACGCTAATATAGAATTTAATTTTAGGTTCAGTTCCACTTGGTCTTGCACAAATTTTAGAACCATCTTCTGTATAATAAATCAATACATTCGATTTTGGAATATCCATTTCAGATACTTCATTTGTCAATAAATTCAATGCTGTTGATGATTGGTAATCTTCCACCATAATTACACGCTGACCGTTGATTTCTTTTAAAGGGTTTTCACGTAAATCAATCATCATCTGATTAATTTCCTGTAAACCTTCCATTCCTTTTTTAGTCAGTGAAACTAAAAACTCTTTGTAGAAACCATTCTCAACATAAAGTTGTAAAAGTTCTTTATAAACAGAGCTTCCTGCAGCTTTTGCCTGAGCAGCGACTTCGCAAATTAATAAGGTAGCAGCAACTGCATCTTTATCTCTAACAGCATCACCAACCATAAAGCCAAAACTTTCTTCACCTCCGCCAATAAACTGAAGTTCAGGGAAATCTTTGATCATTTTAGCGATCCATTTAAATCCTGTTAAACCAACTTTGCATTCAACGCCATAGCTTGTAGCAAGTTCCATCATCATTGGAGTTGACACGATAGTTGATCCTACAAATTGTTTACCGTTAATTTTTCCGGCTTTTTTCCATTGTTTTAAAAGGAAAGAAGTCATTAAAATCATCGTTTGATTTCCGTTAAGCAAAATCATTTTACCGTCGTTGTTTCTAACCGCAACACCTAAACGGTCGCAATCAGGATCAGTACCCACAACGATATCAGAATTTGTTTTATCTGCCAGGGCCAAAGCCATTGTTAAAGCTTCAGGTTCTTCTGGGTTCGGAGATTTTACTGTTGGGAAATCTCCGTCCGGAACCGCCTGCTCTGGTACAATGTGAACATTTTTATAACCAGCCTGCGATAAAACATCTGGAATAGATTTTATAGAAGTTCCGTGCAATGAAGTAAAAACAATATGCAGATTGTCTTTGGCTTCAGCTGCAGTATTAAAACTTGCGTTTTCGATAGATGATTTTATAAACGCTTTATCGATATCAGTATCAATATATTGAATTAGGCTTTCGTTTGCGTTGAATTTAATTTTATCGTAGTCTAAATTTTCGATTACGTTAATAATTTCGCCATCTTGAGGAGGAACAATTTGTCCGCCATCTTCCCAGTATACTTTATAACCATTATACTCTGGCGGGTTATGCGAAGCCGTAAGAACAATTCCGCATTGACATCCCAGATATTTAAGTGCAAAAGACAATTCCGGAGTAGGTCTTAAATCTGAGAATAAATAAACCTGAATTCCGTTTGCCGAGAAAACATCAGCAACAACTTTTGCCAAGGTGTTACTGTTATGGCGACAGTCGTAAGCAATAACAACCTTTAAAGGCTGGTTTGGAAAAACCTTATGTAAATAATCAGATAAACCCTGAGTATTTTTTCCAAGTGTATATTTATTAATTCTATTGTTTCCTACGCCCATAACGCCGCGCATACCGCCGGTTCCAAATTCAAGGTTTTTATAAAAACTTTCCTCAAGTTCCTTTGGCGAAGTTGTCATTAATTCTTTTACAGCGGCTTGCGTTTCCTGATCAAAAGTTGGTGTTAGCCATTCATTTACAGCGTTTAAAATATTAGGTGCTATGTTCATGTAAATTTTCTTTTATGTTTTAAATAAAGATAGTTTTTCTTGAAAAGTTAATTTGACTCAAAAAGATTTTTTTTTCCTGATTTGTGTCAAAAATTCACTTCTCGTGCTACTTTATATCTTGCTTCGTTGCTTTTAGTTCTCAAAATGATTTCACCTAAAAATCCAGCTAAGAAAAGCTGAGTTCCCAGAATCATTGTTGTTAATGCTATATAAAACCACGGATTATTAGTTACCAGGCTGTATTTTACTCCGCTATACATGTGGTATAGTTTTGAAACTCCAATATATCCGGCAGATAAAAATCCGATAATAAACATAATTGAACCCATTGCCCCAAATAAGTGCATAGGTCTTTTTCCGAATCTTGATAAAAACCAAATCGTAATTAAATCAAGGAACCCGTTAATAAAGCGTTCCATTCCAAATTTGGTTTCGCCGTATTTACGAGCTTGGTGAATCACTACTTTTTCTCCAATTTTACCAAAACCGGCATTTTTAGCTAAAACAGGAATGTATCGGTGCATTTCGCCCGAAACTTCGATGTTTTTTACAACAGCATTTTTATAAGCTTTTAACCCGCAGTTAAAATCGTTTAACTCCACACCGGAAGTTTTTCTGGCAGCCCAGTTAAATAATTTTGAAGGTAAATTTTTAGCCACAACAGAGTCGTAGCGTTTCTTTTTCCAACCCGAAACCAAATCGAATCGCTCTTTGGTAATCATTTCATACAATTCTGGAATCTCATCCGGACTGTCCTGTAAATCGGCATCCATAGTAATGATGACATCACCTTTTGCTTTAGCGAAACCAGCATGCAAAGCCTGCGATTTTCCAAAATTCTTCATGAAACGAATCCCTTTTACATTTGGGTTTTCGTTAGAAAAACTTTCAATAATATTCCAAGAATCATCCGTACTTCCATCATCTACAAAAATGATTTCATAAGAGTAATTATTAGACTGCATCACTTTAATAATCCATGAGTAGAGTTCTTGAAGCGATTCCTCCTCGTTTAGAAGTGGTATAAGTATAGATAGATTCATTTATAATTTTTATTCTTGTGTAGATTTGCTTTTAAAAAATGCTGCTAAAATTAATCCTAAAATTGAGTAGCCAACGATACTAAAAACCAATGCTTTTAATTGTTCCGTTGTTGAGAAAGGACTGTTTTCTTTCATTTTAGCCAAAGCTTCGTTTATGGCAGAAGCCGGAGTTCCAAATTTTTGTAACGTTTCAGCCATATACTTAATAAGTAATTGGTTTACTGTTTCTTTTGCTTCCGGATCAATTACATTAAATAATATGACGCTAAAAAGAGTAGAAATTGCAAGAGCAGTTATTGTAGCTATAAAAAATGTGGTAAAAGCATCTTTAAAAGAGAAAAAACCAATCTCTTTTTTTGTTTTTGTAAGTAATAAAATGCCAACTACTAAATAAATAACAAATGACAGACCGCCAATCCAGCCAGAAACAAATAATTTTAGATCAATAGCATATATACTTGCCGTAATTAACGCCAGAATAACACCTAAGGCAATTCCGTATGTAACTCCATTCTTTTTTATAACTTCATTAATCATATTTCTATATGTTTTAAAATTAATCCACAAATATAGCAATTCCCAATATAATCGAGGAGAAAAAAAGCTTTTTGAATTTAACTAAAAAAAAGTACGTTAAGTATTTGTTTATTAAAAAAGAATTGTAAATTTGCAAACTCAAAATTAATTAAAATTTTAAACAAAAAAGAGCATCATTTGTTTATACCTTTTTCTAACCATGAAAAAGCTTCAAAATGAAAATGTTCTAAACAATAAATAAAAAGAAAAGATGAAAAAAGGAATTCACCCAGAAAATTACAGATTAGTTGCATTTAAAGACATGTCAAATGACGAAGTTTTTATCACTAAATCTACTGCAGATACAAAAGAAACAATTGAAGTTGACGGAGTTGAGTATCCAGTTGTAAAAATGGAGATTTCTAGAACATCTCACCCTTTTTATACTGGTAAATCTAAACTTATCGATACTGCAGGACGTATTGATAAATTCAAAACTAAATATGCAAAACACGCTAAAAAATAATAGCTGTTTAAATTATATAAGAAGCCTTCCAATTTGGAAGGCTTTTTTTATGGGATTATTTTTTGTTAGCCACGATTCGACCAAAGTGAATATTGCCTGTGGTTTCAACCACACGATGCGGAGGGATGCGGATTGTGAATGTATTGAGTTCCAGCGGTTTAAGCCGCTGGCTATGTTTTTTCTTATTGAGTATATTTAGAGATCAGCTTTTGAGCTTCTTAAAAATGACCTCGATCGAATTTAAAATATTGCCCGTGGTTTCAACCACGGGGTACAAAGGGATAGGGATTGTGAACATATTGCGTTCCAGCGGTTGAAACCGCTGGCTATGTTTTTCTTATTGTTAAGTTTATTTAATTTCAATTGCCTTCAGATTTATCTGAAGGTTATAAAATCAAAATGTATCAGGCTTTAGCCAAATAACTGTAATCTAAATCAATTAAAATTAAGAGAATATAAAAATTCGTGAATTCATGGCTATCAGAAAAAACATATATTAATGAAACACATAAATATTTGTAACTTTGGCCTCGGTAACCAAACAAATTTTAACACATTAAATTAATTTTATGAATTACATTCTTTTTGACGGTCCCGTCCGGAATGCTCTATTACCTTTTACTTTTACCAGACCCGTGGCTGATATTTTAATCGGAATTATGACGATTCGCCAAAAGTGGGAAACTCGTTTAGGATCGACTATAACAACAATTACTGAAGATTACCTTTCTACTAAATTCCCAATGGTAGAAATGGAAGAAAACGTAATGATAAATGCTGCGTATTTGCCAAATGATACGCTTGCAGAATTAGTTTCTGACTTAAAACCCAATCAGGCGATTTTTAAAGGAGAAGATGTAATTGCTTTTTTTACAACAGAAAACCAGGAAGAAGTTGATTTTGATTCGTATGAAATCATTCAATATAATGACGAATGTTTGACAGTAGAACACACTTGGGATATTTTCTCAAAAAATGACGCTGCCATTCGTGCTGATTTCGCTTATTTGACAGAAGACAGAAAATCACAGCCAATTCCTAAAAGTGTAAACACAATTGCACCCGAAAATATCTTTATTGAAGAAGGAGCAAAATTAGAGTTTGTAACCCTAAATGCATCAAACGGGCCTATATATATAGGTAAGAACACCGAGATCATGGAAGGAACTGTTATTCGCGGTCCTTTTGCTTTGTGTGAAAATGCACAGGTAAAACTAAATGCAAAAGTTTACGGAGCAACAACCGTTGGTCCCGGATCGAGAATAGGAGGAGAGGTTAAAAATTCTGTCCTGTTTGCTAATTCAAATAAAGGGCATGATGGATTTCTTGGAGATTCTGTTTTAGGCGAATGGTGCAATATTGGAGCTGATAGTAATAATTCAAACCTAAAAAATAACTACGAGGAAGTAAAATTGTGGAGTTACGAAACGGAAGGTTTTGCTAAAACAGGACTTCAGTTTTGCGGTTTAATGATGGGCGACCACAGTAAATGCGGAATCAACACGATGTTTAATACCGGAACCGTTGTTGGAGTAAGTGCCAATATTTTTGGATCTGGTTTCCCCAGAAACTTTGTCCCGAGTTTTTCATGGGGCGGTGCAGCAGGTTTTACAACGTATATTACTAAAAAAGCTTTCGAAACTGCAAAATTGGTAATGGGAAGACGTAATATTGAATTTGACGAAACTGAAGCCTCAATCTTGGAACACATTTTTGAAGAAACCAAAAAATGGAGAAAAGATTAATTTAATTAGATAATTAGTCAATTTGATAATGAGATAATTTTGTAACCCGACAGGTTTTTTAAAACCTGTCGGGTTTTATTTTTCACATATTAACCAAACAAAAGCCCAGCCCAACAATAAGAGCCAAAGGCTCTCATATAAGTTCCGAAGGAACGAATTATATTGTAGGGCTGGACTTCAGTCCAGTTTAATATGCAAAATAAAATAATAAAACCCGATAGGTTTAAAAACGTGTTCCAATATTGAATTGAAGCTTCTATTTTATCAAATTCTATATTTCTGACTCTTAACTGGACTAAAGTCCAGCCCTACAATATAATTCGTTCCTTCGGAACTTAAAAGAGCCTTCGGCTCGATCTATATTGTAAAGATGGACTTCAGTCCAGTTGAAAAAATAATTCGTGAAAATTCGTGTAATTGCTTCGCCTGTTCGCTGTCGCTCGGGTCGTGGCAAAAAAAAGAAAATTTTCTAATCACCACATTCCCAAAATTATCTAATTATCAAATTGCACATTTTCTAATTGCCTAATTATCTAATTAATCTATCTTTGCAGCACGAAAAAAATGGGTAGTCAGATAAACGATTAACCGATAAAACAAATTCACAGAAGATAATGATTACAGTTAACGATATTTCGGTTCAGTTTGGTGGAACTACACTTTTTAGCGATGTCTCTTTTGCTATCAATGAAAATGATAAAATTGCCCTTATGGGTAAAAATGGTGCGGGAAAATCGACACTTTTAAAAATTATAGCAGGACAGAGCAAGCCTTCTACCGGAAGTATTTCTACGCCAAAAGATGCCGTTGTAGCATATCTGCCTCAGCATTTATTGACAAAAGACGGTTCGACTGTAATGGAAGAAGCATCAAAAGCTTTTGGTGAGATCTTTAAAATGAAAGCCGAAATTGACGAAATCAATGAGCAGTTAACCGTTCGTACCGATTACGAAAGTGACGAATACATGAAATTGATCGAAAGAGTTTCGGACTTAAGCGAGAAATATTATGCAATTGAAGAAGTAAATTACGAAGCCGAAGTAGAGAAAATCTTAGTTGGTTTAGGTTTCGAACGCGAAGATTTTACAAGACAAACATCTGAATTTTCAGGAGGATGGAGAATGCGTATCGAGCTGGCAAAAATCCTATTGCAAAAACCGGACTTGATTTTACTGGATGAGCCAACCAACCACATGGATATTGAAAGTATTCAATGGTTAGAAGAGTTTTTAGTGAATTCAGCAAAAGCAGTTGTAGTAATTTCACACGATAGAGCGTTTGTAGATAACATTACAAACCGTACAATCGAAGTAACAATGGGAAGAATTTACGATTATAAAGCAAAATATTCTCATTACCTAGAATTAAGAAAAGACCGTCGTATTCATCAGCAGAAAGCCTACGACGAACAGCAAAAAATGATTGCTGATAACAGAGCCTTTATCGACCGTTTTAAAGGAACATTCTCAAAAACAGATGCCGTACAATCTCGTGTAAAAATGCTGGAGAAACTAGAAATTGTTCAGGTTGACGAAGTAGATACATCAGCATTGCGATTAAAATTCCCGCCGGCAGCACGTTCAGGACAATACCCGGTTATTGTAAAAGAAATGGCAAAATCATATGGAGATCATGTGGTTTTTAAAGATGCTAATATTGTAATCGAAAGAGGTCAGAAAGTAGCTTTTGTTGGAAAAAATGGAGAAGGAAAATCGACCATGATCAAAGCGATTATGAAAGAAATTGGCGTTGATTCAGGAAGCGTTGAAATTGGACATAACGCACAAATTGGATATTTTGCTCAAAACCAGGCTTCATTACTAGATGAAAATGCAACCATTTTTGAAACAATCGATGCCATTGCAGTAGGAGATATCCGTACACAGATCAAAAATATTCTGGGAGCATTTATGTTTCAGGGTGACGATATTACTAAAAAAGTAAAAGTACTTTCAGGAGGAGAAAAAACACGTTTGGCAATGATCAAATTATTGTTAGAACCCGTTAACTTATTAATTCTGGATGAGCCTTCAAATCACCTGGACATGAAAACAAAAGACATTATTAAAGATGCCTTACGAGATTTTGACGGAACATTAATTTTAGTTTCACACGACCGTGATTTCCTTGACGGACTAGCAACTAAAGTATTCGAATTTGGAAACAAACGAGTAAAAGAACACTTTGAAGATGTTGCAGGATTCCTTGCCCACAAAAAAATGGACTCAATGAGAGAGATCGAGAAATAAGTTAAAATTTACGATATACAAAGAGCACAAGCTAACCCTTGTGCTTTTTTTATGCAGTAAATAGTTAAAAATCCTAAAGGTTTATAATAATTTGAAACCTGATTTTAATCAGGTTTTAAGTTGATCTATAAAATTAAATTTATTGTATGAATAAACTTATAAAGTTTGTTTCGTTACAAAATTTTAATTTTTTTATTATGAATCAATTCAATCAATATTTAGGCTTTAAGGCCTTTATTTTACTACTATTATTTCCGTTTTTATCAAATGGGCAGACTTCAGAATCAAATTCGCAGGGAGAAATTAAATATCCGCAATTTAAATTTCAGGGACTTTTTCAGGCACGCTATTTAAGCGGATTTACTGACGGAATTGACGCGACAACAGGACTTCATCATTCAGATGGAAAAGCGGTTGAAAATACATTTGACATAAAAAGAATGCGTTTGGGAGTTACAACCAAACTTGGTGAACGCTTTGATGTTGTGGTTCTGGCTAATTTAGCAGACTTTAAATCAGATCCGAAAGGAAAAGTTTTGGAAAATGCATTTGCCAGATACACTTTTAATAAAAATATTGGTTTTTTAGTTGGTCAGTTTAGGCCGGCATTTGGAATTGAGGAATTAAATCCTGCAGATATCCTTAAATCATTTGATTACTCTAATCAATACACTGAATTTGGAAATAACGGCTGGACAAGTTTTCAAATAGGGGCGTCTATGTTTGGGAGTTTTGATTTAGGAAAACTTCCTATGACTTATGCAGTTTCTGCAGTTAATGGAAACGGAAAAGATCAGGTTTCTGATAAAGATAATGGTAAACAATACTCTTCGCGCCTGGGTTTTGAATTAGACAAAAAACACAATGTAAATTTAGGGCTCAACGGCGGAATTGGTGAAGTATATAATAATAAAGTTTTTGCAGTTGGATTAGATCTTACTGCCGACTTTAAATTAGCAGATAAATTAATACTTCAAACACAATTAGAGGCAAAACAAGGGATTAATCACTACTTATATTATTCTTTAGCTGCTGATTCAAGAACGGCCAATCTCAATGAATATCAAATGCGGGGTGCTTACTTTTTGCCAAACTTGAGATATGAAATTAAATATCAAAAATTGACTGCAATAGAATTTTCATGCCGATACGAATATTTTGACAGGAATTTCAAATTAGATTCAAACGCAAGGCAGACTTATACGCCAATGGCAGGTTTGGAATTTGGAAAGGGCTATACAGGACGTATTGAAATGGGAATGCAGCTGGATACTTATAAACACAATATCGCTAATACTACAGCATATGATAACAACTTGTTTATCATACAGTTTCAAGGCAGATTTTTTTAAAAGCCTAAAAATTAAATAACAGCATTATGAAAGAAATAAATATAAAAAACTCACTTATTACACTTGTCATAGGTTTGATCATTTGGTTTGTTCCTGCTCCAAAAGGACTTTCGCCAGAAGCCTGGCACTTGTTTGCGATTTTTATCTCAACGATTATTGGAATTATTGTAAAAGCAGCGCCAATGGGTACAATGTGCATGATTGCAGTAGCAGTTACCGCTTTTACCCGGGTTTTAGCACCAGAAAGTGCCGGAGATTCTATTACACTTGCCTTGGGAGGTTTTGGAAATAAAGTGATTTGGCTTATCGGAATCTCATTTTTTATTGCCCGCGGTTTTATAAAAACGGGTTTAGGAAACAGAATTGCTTTTTTATTCATTAAAATATTTGGAAAAAGTTCCCTTGGATTAGCGTACGGTTTAGGGTTGGCAGATTTAGTTTTGGCACCCGTTGTACCAAGTAATACAGCCAGAGGCGGTGGAATAATTTATCCAATCATGAAAGCGATGTCTATGAACTTTGATTCAGACCCTGATAAACCGGAAACCCGCAGGAAATTAGGAGCTTTCTTAACCTTAAGCAGTTACAATGTTAATTTAATTGCTTCGTCAATGTTTTTAACAGGAACGGCCAGTAATCCAATGTGCCAAAAATTTGCCGAAAATTTAGGAATCCATATTTCGTGGACATCGTGGGCGATTGCAGGTTTAGTTCCGGGTTTGACAGCATTTTTTGTAATTCCATTTTTGCTTTACAAAATTTATCCGCCAGAACTAAAGAAAACAGGCGATGCCCCAAAAGTAGCAACCCAAAAACTTAAAGAAATGGGTGCTATTTCAAAAAACGAATGGTTAATGCTTCTAACATTTGTTATTTTATTATTTCTCTGGATGACAGGTGACCTTTTTTCAATAGATGCAACCACAACAGCTTTTATAGGATTGGTAGTTTTACTGCTGACTTCTGTTTTAACCTGGGAAGACGTAAAAGGAGAAAAAGGAGCATGGGATACAATTGTTTGGTTTGCAGTTTTAGTAATGATGGCAAGTTCGCTGGACAAACTAGGCTTTATTGGCTGGTTTAGTGAGATAGTAAAAAGCCATATGCTTGGTATGAGCTGGCAGATAGCATTTGTAATTATTATTGCCGTATATTTCTTTAGTCACTATATTTTTGCCAGCGCAACGGCTCACGTAGCGGCTATGTATGCAGCATTACTGGCTGTTGGGATTTCATTAGGAGTTCCGGGATTGTTCCTGGCTTTTATGTTAGGATTTGTAGGTTCATTATATGGAACACTAACACATTATGGTCACGGGCCGGCACCGGTTTATTTTGGAAGCGGGTATGTCGATTTAAAAAACTGGTGGATAAAAGGCCTTATTACAGGACTCGCTATGCTTATAATTTATTTGGTTATAGGCGGATTATGGTTGAATGTATTAGGATATATTAATTAAATAATACTAAAAATAGTTTACAAGGCGTAAGATTTTCTTACGCTTTTTTTATTTGTTAAAATTTATTATCAGTATTTTAATGCAATAATTTTTATAAGGGATTAATATTTTTCCTATTTTCGTAAGATATTTCCAGTTACATATTATTTTTGGCTGTTTTTAAAAACAGTAAGCGAAGTCTAATTTTTTATTTTTAGGAGCGTATGAACAAACCTTTACTAATAAGAATTGCTTTTGTCTTTTTTTTAATACCGCTTTTCATGAACGCACAAACTGCCGAAACCCAAAAGGCAGTTGATTCTGAAGATGGTGTTAAGTACCCCCAATTTCAATTTAAAGGACTTTTTCAGGCACGATACCTCGAAAGTTTTGGAGATAATGTAGACGTTATGGGCGTTCACCATTCTACAGGTGACGTTACCCAGAGTTCCTTTGATATTAAAAGAATGCGTGTTGGCTTAAACACAAAATTAAGTGAAGCCACAGAAGTCGTAATCTTAGTTAATTTAGCCGATTTTAAATCAGATACAAAAGGTAAAGTTCTCGAAAACGCCTATGCAAAATATACCTTCAATAAATACATTGCCGTTTTAGGAGGACAGTTTCGGCCCGCATTTGGTATTGAAGAATTAGTTCCCGTCGATATTATAAAATCATTTGATTTCTCCAATCAATATTATGAGTTTGGAAAAAATGGCTGGACAAGTTTTCAAATTGGGGCTTCTGCCACCGGAAATTTTGATCTTGGCAAAATCCCTGTAAACTATTCTGTTTCGGTTTTAAACGGAAACGGTAAAAATCAGGAAAAAGACAACGATAACGGAAAACAATATTCATCAAGATTAGTTTTTGAATTATCAAAAAAACATAAAATCAATCTCGGTTTAAACGGCGGTATCGGTAAATATTCCAAAGAAAAAATATTTGCCTTTGGCGCAGATGTTACCAGTGATTTTAGGCTTACAGACCGCTTTACTTTTGATTTACAGATAGAATACAAACGAGGAACAAATCACAACTTATATTTTTCGTTACCAGTTGATACCAGAACAGCTGATGTTGCCGATTATCAAATGCGGGGCATTTATTTCCTGCCCAATGTGCGATATCAAATCGACTATAAAAAATTAACTTCTTTAGAAGTATCCTGTCGTTATGAAAGATTTGATCCTAGTTTTAAAATAGATTCAAATGTAAGGCAGACTTATACCCCAATGATAAGCCTTGAATTTGGAAAAAACTATACAGGCCGTATAGAAATGGGATTTGAGATAGATCATTTTGACCGAAACATCCCGGATACATCAACCTATAATGATAATTTATTTTTAATTCAGTTTCAGTGCAGGCTGTAGTTTAATTTAATTTCAAAACCATGAAAGAAGTACAAATTCCTCAAACCCTGATTACACTTGCAGTTGGAGCAGCAATTTGGTTTATTCCTGCGCCAAACGGAGTTGTACCCGAAGCCTGGCATTTGTTTGCCATATTTGTTGCGACCATTTTAGGAATTATTCTAAAAGCCGCCCCAATGGGAACCATGTGTATGGTTGCCATTGCCTTAACCGCTTTTACACAGGTTTTAGCACCGGGCGATCCGGGAAAATCAATTACGCTGGCATTAAAAGGTTTTGGAGATAAAGTAATCTGGCTTATTGGAATTTCATTTTTTATAGCCCGCGGATTTATAAAAACAGGATTAGGAAACAGAATTGCTTTTCTGTTTATTCGGTTATTCGGAAAAAGCTCGCTTGGATTAGCGTACGGTTTAGGTCTTGCCGATTTAGTTTTGGCGCCAGCCGTACCTAGTAATACCGCTCGCGGCGGAGGAATTATTTATCCCATAATGAAATCAATGGCAATGAGTTTTGGTTCAATGCCCGAGCAGCCCGAAACACATCGAAAACTAGGATCCTATTTAACATTGAATTGTTATAATATGAATTTAATAGCATCCTCAATGTTTCTTACTGGAACGGCGAGTAACCCAATGTGCCAGAAGTTTGCCCTTAATCTGGGAATCAAAATAACCTGGATGTCCTGGGCAGCAGCGGCAATCGTACCGGGATTGTGTGCCTTTTTTGTGATTCCATTTGTGTTGTATAAAATATATCCGCCGGAACTTAAAAAAACCGGAGACGCACCGCAAATAGCTTCTCAGAAATTAAAAGAAATGGGCCCAATCACCAGAAACGAATGGATGATGCTCCTGACTTTCTTTATCTTATTATTTCTTTGGATGACAGGCGATTTATTTTCTATTGATGCCACAACAACCGCCTTTATTGGGCTGGTAATTTTACTGCTTACATCCGTTTTGACCTGGGACGATGTAAAAGCCGAAAAAGGAGCATGGGATACCATTGTATGGTTTTCGGTATTAGTAATGATGGCAAGTTCACTAAACGAATTAGGATTTATCAGCTGGTTTAGTAATTTGATAAAAGCAGAAATTGGCGGACTAAGCTGGCAGATGGCTTTTCCTATCATTATATTAGTATACTTTTTCAGCCATTATCTCTTTGCAAGTGCAACGGCGCATGTCGCAGCAATGTATGCAGCGCTTTTAGGAGTTGGGGTTTCACTAGGAATTCCGGGATTGCTTCTCGCTTTTATGCTTGGTTTTGTGGGATCAATTTATGGTACATTAACGCATTACGGACATGGTCCGGCTCCCGTTTTCTTTGGGAGCGGATATGTCGATTTAAAAAGCTGGTGGGTCAAAGGTTTAATAACCGGACTTATAATGCTTTTTATTTATATGGCAATTGGCGGATTATGGCTTTGGGTAATTGGTGATTTTTAAATCCTGATTCCCGGAGGCAGTAAATCTTTGTATTTTGGATTTTTTTTGAAAAAGGCCGCAATTTTTGGGTGAATGGGCACAACTCTAAATTTTTTCTCTGTACTTAATTCTAAAATGCTTTTAAGTAAATTGTCGAGTACAGGCTGGTTTTCAAAATTTTCCGGCGTATTGATTTTGGTTAAAAAAATCTTTTTTTCCTGAAAAGAATACTCAACGCTTAGTAATCCTTCAGGGACCACGGTTTCAAATTGTCTTGCAAAAGTGTTGTCTTTGATTTCCATAGTTTCGGTAGGTTCCATATTTGTCATGTTTTGGGGTAGGTTAAAAAATATTAGAAAAAGAACGAAAAATATAGTCAGCTAAAATCTTTTTAAAAGATGTTTAGCAGTGAATGATTTGGAATGCAAAGGTAATCATTTGATTCTCAATATGAAATTATTTTTTAAGGATCAGGTGCATTGCAAAATCGTTTATTTTTACAACTCAAATTGTTTTAATATGCAATTATGGTGTACGATTTGCTATAGTTATTATTAAAAAAAGTAAATTTAGCTTGAAATTAAGAGCTGTAGTTGTAATTCCATTTTAAACAAATGAGCAAAATTCCCGTATATTTTATGCCCGGTCTGGCGGCTAGCCCTGCTATATTTGAAAGAATCAAATTAGACGAAACTGTTTTTGAAACCTGTTTATTAGAATGGGAAATACCGCATCCAAAAGAAGCCTTATCTGATTACGCGCTCCGAATTTCAAAAAATATCAAGCATGAAAACCCTGTGTTAATTGGCGTTTCTTTTGGAGGAATTTTAGTGCAGGAAATTGCAAAACATGTTCAGACAAGAAAAGTAATCATTATTTCGAGTGTAAGAAGTAATATCGAATTCCCAAGAAGAATGAAAATAGGCAAGACTACAAAAGCCTATAAATTGATTCCTATGAAGCTGATTTTGAATATCGAAAGTCTGGCGAAATACTCTTTTGGAGAAAAAATCAATAAGCGAATTAAATTATACGAGAAGTTTTTAGCCGTTCGGGATCTTAATTATTTACAATGGGCTGTAGAATCAGTCATTTTATGGAATAGAAACCAGGTCGACGAAAATGTAATTCATATTCACGGCGATCAGGACGAAGTTTTCCCTATAAAATATATCAACAGCTGTATAGTAGTAAAAGGTGGAACCCATATTATGATTCTCAATAAATACAAATGGCTCAATGAAAATTTGCCTTCTATTATATTAGAATCTTAAATTCCAATATAAAAAATCCAAATTCCAATTCTTTATAATCGCAATCTTTGTCACCCTGAGCGAAGTCGAAGGATCACACAAGAAACTCCACAAAGTAATTCCACGCATTCTTTGTCATCCTGACGAAGGAAGGATCACACAAGTAACTCCGCAAAGCAATTCGACAAAGAAAATCACCAATCTTTCTCGATCAGCGAGTGCGATCCTTCGTTCCTCAGGATGACAAACGGTGCTCTTGTCA
>NZ_JBMDIY010000047.1:0-47541 GCF_057808895.1 Flavobacterium sp. FG68 | reverse complement strand
CGCAAAGTGCGCAAAGGTTTTTTATCTCACATTGTGTTGAGCGAAGGCAAAGTTCGCAAAGCTGGGATTTGAATATTGGGGTGTTTTTTTTAACGCAAAGAACGCTAAGGTTTTTTATCTCACATTGTGTTGAGCGAAGGCAAAGTTCGCAAAGCTGGAATTGATATTCGGCGGGTGTTTTTTAACGCAAAGCGCGCAAAGATTTTTTATCTCACTTTATGTTAAGCGAAGACAAAGTTCGCAAAGCTGGAATTGATAAAGCTTTGCGAACTTTGCAATTATCTAGATAATTAACTTAAAAAAAACTTTGCGCACTTTGCGATAAAAACTTTGCGCGCTTTGCGTTAAAAAAAACCAGACACAGAAACAGATTTATTATTTACATTGAAAATTGTATTTTTACAAGATTAAGCTTTTAATTATGCCACATCAACAACATATTTACCTCGACAATAATGCTACAACCCGTGTTGATGAACGGGTTTTAAAAGCTATGCTTCCGTATTTTACTGATTTTTATGCCAATTCTACAAGTCAGCATATTGCAGGATTATCGGTAAACGAAGCTGTCGAAAATGCTGCCTGGCAAACTGCTGATTTGATTAATGCCGATGCTGATGAAATTATTTTTACTTCGGGTGCTACAGAAGCTATAAATCTGGCGATAAAAGGTTTGGTTGATCAGGATCGAAAACATATTGTTACTATTCAAACTGAGCATAAAGCAGTTCTTGAAACTTGTCGTTTTATGGAAAGCATTGGCTTTGAAGTCAGTTACTTACCTGTTAATCGTGAAGGGATTTTAGATCTTAATCTTTTAAATGAAATTATTACAGATAAAACCCTGGTTTTCATAGGAATGCTTTCTAATAATGAAACAGGTGTCATACAAAAAAATGTCAGCGAAATTTCTGCGATTCTAAAAAGTAAAAATGTGTTATTTTTGTGTGATGCAACTCAGGCAGTCGGAAGAATTTCAATTGACGTAAAAGCTCTTGGAATTAATCTTTTGACTTTGTCGGCACATAAATTTTATGGACCAAAAGGTGTTGGTGCTTTGTATATTTCGGCGAAAGCCAAACTAAAATTACTTCCTCAGATTTTTGGTGGCGGACATCAGCGAAAATTACGCAGCGGAACGCTTAACGTACCCGGAATTATCGGTTTAGGTAAAGCTGCTGAAATAGCTGTAAATGAATTAGAAACAGATAAAAACAGAATAGAAATATTACGTAATAAACTAGAAAAGAATCTACTACAATTTGAAGGTTCTTTTGTAAATGGAAATATTCAAAACCGAATTTATAATACTTCAAATATTTGTTTTCCAGGTGTGAATTCGGAAAAGCTTATTATGGCTTTGGGGAATATTTCGGTTTCGAATGGGGCTTCTTGTTCGGCGGTTACGTCTGAACCTTCGCATGTTTTAAAAGCTATGGGATTATCTGATGAAGAGGCTTTGAGTTCGATTCGGTTTAGTTTGGGAAGATTTACTACTTCGGAAGAAATTGATATTGCTGTTGAGCGGGTTTTGAGCTTGGCTCGGCAATTGGTTTTGCCACTAAGGCACTAAGACACTAAGTTTTTTTTTGCCCGCAGATTTTGCGGATTTATACTGATAAGCGCAGATTAAATAATTTCAGATTGAAAAAATAAATCTGCTTAAACCTGTTTTAATCTGTAAAATCTGCGGGCAAAAAAACTTTGCTAGATTAAAACATGTAGTTACTCAGAAATTAACTTGCTGTAATCTTCTTCCGTATCAATATCAATATTACCTTTTACAAAAGGAACTGAAACTGCATCTTCTAAATACTTTTTAATGATTTTTTTTGCTCCTTCCTGACCGCTCAATTCAAGTAATTCATTAAAGTATTTTTTATGGAATAAAACCGGAGTTCCTAAGGTTTCGGAATAAGCCGAAGCAATAATTCCTTTTTTGGTTTTGTGATATTCGCTGATTAAATTTTCAAAAACTAAATTGGTGACAAAAGGCTGATCGCAAACGGCAAAAATACATTCTTCGCAATCGGGATTTAAAAGCAATAATTCATTTAATCCTTTTACAATTGACGATGACATTCCGTTTTCCCATTCGGGATTAAAACAAATGTTTATTTCTGTTGTATTAAGTTCTTTTTCAACTTCATTATGATTGGCGCCAGTTACTACTATTGTAAATGAATTGGGCACTTTTAGAGCTTCAGAAATCGTATTTTTTAAAAGTGTTGATTCTTTATATGCTAATAGCTGTTTTGGTCTTCCTAATCTTGAAGAATTGCCTGCTGCCAAAATTATAATAGCTGTTTTATTTTGAAATTGATCTTTCATAATGAATTTCGTCATGAATTTTACCTACTTTATATTTTAAGGAAGTTCCGGTTTTTCCTGCCGAAAAAGCTTTAATTTCAGATACAATTGAAAGGGCTATTTCTTCGGATGTTTCTGCTCCAATATCTAAACCAACCGGACTGTAAATGCGTTCTAATTGTTCTTCGCATACATTAATACCTTCATTTTGAAGATCGTCCAGCATTCGGTTTAATTTTGTTTTTGGACCGAGGATTCCAATATACTGGCAGTCTGTTTTTAAAAGTAATTTTAAAACTGCTAAATCGTATTTGTAATTGTGCGTCATCAAAACGAAATACGTTTGATTATCTATGGTAATATTTTCCAGAAATTCTTCTGGTTTTACTGCATTTACTTTGTCTGCTTTTGGAAAACGTTTTTCTATTGCATGTGTCGCGCGTCCATCTCTAACAGTAATTTTCCAGCCTAAAATGGATGCCATTTTAACCAAAGGCTGAACATCGTTTCCTGCTCCTGCAATTACAAATGAAATTGGCGGATTTATATATTCTATTAAAGCTTCGTTTTCGCTTTCTGTCTGAAGTATTTTTACAATTGATGTTTTGGTTTTCAGGACTTCTTTTACATCTGAAATTAAATCTAGAACCTCATCATTATGAGACAGAATTTGATTTTCTTCTCTGTAAAAAAGTGTTGTTCCTGGCTGAATAGCATTTCTTTTTAGAGAGAAAACAGTCACCACTACGGCTTCTTTTCTTTCTAATTCTAATTGTTGTAAAAGTTGTATGGGATTTTTTGATGCTTCTTCATCAATATATTCAAAAAGAATATGAACAATTCCGTTGCAGCCAAGTTGTAAACCTACTTCAATATCATCTTCATTATTCGTATTATAAGTAATAAGTTTATTTTGTTTTTGATGAATGGACAGCAATGCTTTTCGTAATGCATCGCCTTCCAGACAACCGCCGCTTATGGCACCTGTTAACTCTCCATCTTCTGTAACAAGCATACGGGCTCCCGGCTGGCGATACGATGATCCTTCAACTTTAACGACTGTTGCGAGAGCTGTTTTTTTTCCGGCCGATTTTGCTTCTGTGTATGCTTTAAGAATTTCGCTGATTTCTTTCATAAAAATAAATGCCCATCAACAGAAATTTGTGTTGATGATCTTTCATTCTCTAAAAATAAAAAATATTATAAACTTAAAGGCAGTAAAGCTATTTAAGTTTATAATATTCTGAATAAAAATCGGCTTGATTTATTTTTTTAGATCTAAAGAATAATTCAGTTTTGATTTTATTATTTTTCTGTCGCGGTCCAGCATATAGATCTTTTTTGTGTCTGAACTCAAATAACCATAATACGATTGTTTTTCGGCGGGTTTATCCCAATTCAAAACAAAAATGGTTCCGTCGGGATCGTTTTCTAAACCTCGTTCTGTATTAAAATTTCCTTTTTCAACAAACTCTTTTTCAGGCGATTTTCCTTTATAAATACTTGATAATTCAAACTTTTGCCCTTCCATTGTTCCGTTTCCCTGATAAATTTTAAGAACGGTTTGAATACCGCTGCAATCTGCACAAGGCAATAGTCCTTCGTAAACCAAAACATTTTCGGCTGTGCTCTTTTCGATCTTTGTACTTGTTGAATCTGATACTGAAGTATTCGTTTTTTCCTCATTTTTCTTGCTGTTGCAAGATAAAAACTGAATTGCAGTTATTAGCAAAATAAATACATTTTTCATATTCTTTAATTTTAATATTATTTCAAATTTACCGAATTTTCCTATGTAAAAAACTAATTAACTTAACAAATTATAAATGATTATTTTTTCTTGCAATAGCATTTGTATTATGAAGTTTTGTATTTTTATCAATAGCAAAATATTTTAGTTAACTTAAATAAAAAACTACATGGGAAAATTTGTAATTACTAAAAGAACCAATGGTGAATTTCAATTCAATTTAAAAGCTGGTAACGGCCAGACCATTTTGACCAGCGAAGGTTATTCGACAAAAGCAGCGGCCTTAAACGGAATTGAATCTGTTAAAACAAACTCTCAGGACGATAATCGTTATGACAGAAAAGAGTCTAGTAATGGCAAACCCTATTTTAACCTAAAAGCAAGCAACGGACAAAATATTGGGGCAAGTGAAATGTATGAAAGTACTTCTGCGAGAGAAAACGGAATCGAGTCAGTAAAAAAGAACGCTCCTGACGCAGATACAGATGATCAGACTGCATAATTCCAAAAAATATTTAAAAAAAACGAGGCTCTAAAGCCTCGTTTTTAGTTTATATGTGACCAAACTTCATTTTATAGCGGTCCAGTTCTTCTTCTGTTTTGTTTAAAAGTTTTTCGAGAAGTTTTATTTTATCTTCATAGAGTTCTTTTAGTGCTTCATCATTACTGGAATTAATTAATATGCTTCCGTTGTTACTGTTTCCTTTTACGGTATTATAGTTGTTGAAATATCTCTGACTGTCAAAACTTATAATATCTTCAACACTTACTTCTAAAATCCGTGCTATTTCTACTAATTTAACATAGGATAATATTGTTCTTCCTTTTTCTATTTTACTATAACCTGCCTGAGTGACACCAAGTTGATCTGCCATATATTCCTGAGTGTAATTTTTTAACTCTCTAATGCTTTTTATTTTGTTTTTTATTGAAGTTGCCATAAGTTTGATTTGGAGGGAGGGCGTTTGTAACTTAAACAGCCGCAACTGAACTTAGGGGGTATTGCAGCTTTATTTTTTTGAAGTAATTACAAATGCTGTTTCTGTAGGTCGGTGAAACAGGATTTGTTTATTTTTTTCTAATTATAATTATGAAACCATATACGAGAGCAATAACTATAAAAGCCAGATCGTAACTGGAAATCTCCGTTAATAGTTGGTTCATTGCTATATTAGTTTGTTGTTTTTAAAATCCGTTCGAATTCGAAATTTAAATACTGGTCGATTTGTTTTCCAATTATTGGCCGGTCTAAAGCGCTTATTTTTACTTTAGTTTCTTTTTTGTAAATGTCTTTTACAATCACAAAATAGTCAAATTCTGATTTATTATTAAATCTCATAATAATCAAAAAAGAATAGCACAATAAAGTTGGAATTAAATAATACAGCTCCATTACATTGGTGAAAATCATGCAGTAATAGGCTAAAACAGTTACGGCTGTAAAAGCGCCGTTTTCAAAAAGATAGGTTTTCTTTTTTTTGAGCAGTCCAAGTTCTACAATTTCATTAAAATTGTACTGCCATTGTTTTGATCCGTACTGAAATTGTACCTGATCATGAGTGAGGGAAATGAACATAATGATAAATAATTAAATCTCTTTAAAGAAAACCTGGTGAGAAAGTTTTCTAAAAAATTGTTTTCGGCTTAAATGAATACATTTGAAAATGCTGCAGTGGTAAACAGCACATCATTTCGCAATATTACGCATAATCAGCTTTTTTTTCTTACAAGTCAGCTTATAGAATATAACCAGAGGTTGTAATTAAATCTAATTATAAATTTTACCTTATGATTTAAAAATTCAATATGGCGTTTTACTTATATAACTAATGCACAAAAAAAGCCACTCCTTTGTGAGGAATGGCTTTTTAGAAAGGATAAAGTTACAAATTTATTTTAAACCGTCGACTCCGGCATGAGTTGGAATTACTTCTTTTATACTTCCGTCCGGATTAAACTCTAATTTATCGATGCAGACTTCACGATGAAATCCTCCTGCGTCTCCCATTTTAATTCCGGTTGGATAAGAAAATCTATGGTAAACGAGATACCATTCGTCTTTATTTGGAATTTGTAAAACCGAATTATGTCCGGTTGCGTGAATTCCAACGTCCGGTTTTCCCTGAATCACTATATTATTTTTCGGAATTTCAATTGGTCCTAAAGGCGATTTTGAAGTTCCGTATCTCACTTTATAATTTGGGCTTCTGGTGTCGTCTTCGCTCCAAAGGAAATAATACGTTCCTTTTCTGTAAATTATATAAGTTCCTTCGCGAAAAGTGTCATCAACTGTAATTACTTTCGTTGTTCCTTTTTTAAGAGAAACCATATCGGGATTCAATTCGGCGACAGCCATATATCCATTTCCCCAGTACAAATAACTTTTTCCGGTTTTAGGATCTGTAAAAACATCAGGATCAATTTCCTGACCGCCTTTTACACCTTCGGGTCTTGTGTTTACTAATGCTTTTCTGCTGTCTTTAAAAGGTCCATTCGGATTATCTGAAACTGCCACGCCTATTTTTTGCGCTGCTGTGAAATAATAGAAATACTGGTATTTGCCTTTTATTTTTTTCTCTACAATACAAGGCGCCCATGCATTTCGGTTTGCCCAGCTTACATCTTTTCTAAGATCGAGAATAATTCCTTCGTCTTTCCAGTCTTTTAAATTATCTGAAGAAAAAGTCTTGAAATAATTTCCAGACCAGCCGTCAAATCCGTCGCTTGTTGGGTAGATATAATATTTTTTTGTTTTGTTGGAGTACAGAACTTCCGGATCGGCATAATAACCTTCTAAAACCGGGTTATTATTTAATTTCGGATATTTTGCAGGCATTCCCCATTTGTCTGTAATTCTTTTTAATTCAGAACGGGTAATGGGTAAAATCGTTCCATGACGCGGATTAAAATCCATCGAAATATCATTATCAATTACAGTAAAGTTTTCTAAATCTTTGGTTTTAGTAAACTGATATTTTCCTTTTGTATAAACATCATACATCAGGATATATTCGTCTGAATTGTTGAGTTTGAAAACACTCGAACCTTCAACTCCGTCTTTTGTCTGCTGTAAATAATTATCATTTTCTGTCCATTTTCCCGAAGTTAAATCGGTTGTTGTGGCGACTTTTATTCCTGCCGTTTCCGTTTCGGTTTTATAGAAAAGATGATAAACGCCGTCTTTTTCAATGATATCGCCGTCAATGCAAGCTCTTTCTGATTTTGGTACAAATAATAATTTTGGTGCGCTTTCCAGAGCTGTGAAATCTTTATTCGCGTAAGCGTAATAAATTTTATCTGGCCCTCCTGCATATTGCAAACTGAAGTAAATTAAATATTTTCCGGCTTTAGCATCATAAATAGTCTGCGGAGCCCAAACTCGTTTTAGGTTTTCGTTTCCTGAAAAAGCGGTTTGAATATTTACTACGCTGCTTTTCCAGTTTACTAAATCTGTACTTTTTAGCAAAACCATGGCACGGTTGCTGTCCCAGCCTTTTGAAGAAGTCATATCGGTCAAAACCATATAAAAAGTTTTTCCGTCGTTGCCTCTTAAAATATGCGGATCACGAACTCCTCCAGTTGAACTTATTGTTTTACTGTCTAAAACGGGTTTATTATTGTTGAGATGATAATAATGATAACCATCTGCACTTACGGCGAAGCGAACTGCCTCTTCTTCAACAGAATTTCCTGTAAAATAAACGAACAAATAGGCTGTTAAATCTTTCTCGGCAATTACGGGCGGAATTCCTTTTGTATTCTGGGCTTGTAAAAAATTAAAAATCGATAAAAATAATACAAGACTAAAATGTGCTTTCTTCATTATTTTTTACTTTTTAATTGATATAAAACTGAACTGTGCGGTTTTAAGTCGGCTGCAATTGTTGTTGATGTTGTTTTGGATTTTTCGTTTGTCCACATATTTAAAATTTCAGTCGAACCTGAAATTCCGAGATCAGAAAGATTTACCGAAATATTTTGTGAAGCAGTATCCGAAATATTAAATAAAGCCAGATAAATACTGCCGTCTTTTGCATTTTTTGAAGTCACTGCAATTTTACCATCTTTCTGGAAAAGCTGTTTTACAGCTGTGCTTTCGTTATGCATTTTTACGACATTTTTATTCGTTAATAATGACAAAGTAAAAGCATCGTTACTTGGTAAATCTCCGCCAAAAAACAACGGTGATTTAAAAATATTAAAAAACGTAATCAGCGTATATTGTTCATCTTTTGTTAAACGAGTCATTCTGTCTTCGCCGCGTTCTCCCCTTACTGAAATACGTCCCAACGGAATCATATCGCAATCCGGCCATGTTCCCGGTGAAATGTATGGATACCATTTTTGCGCCACGTTCATTAAATGTGTGATGTGCGGCCAAGTGTCCCAAACATCATCAACCATTCGCCACATATTAGCGTGTGTGGTTACGTGCGGTGCTGCTTCGATTGGTGTTTCTCCCGGCGAAGTACTTAAAACAATTTTACGTCCGCATTTGTCGATTGCATTTCTAATTAAGTTGATTTCACCCTCATGATACGGTCTTGATAAATCATCAATTTTAATGAAATCTACACCCCATTGTGCGTACAATTCAAAAATAGAATTGTAGTATTCCTGCGCTCCCGGTTTGTCTGCTACAATTGTGTAGTTGTCTTTTAACCATTCGCATTGTAAAGCTGTGGTGTAAATTTGATCTGCCGTAATTCCATTTGCACCTTTTATTGGTAGTTTGTCTTCAACTGCTTTTTTCGGGATTCCACGCATGATATGGATTCCGAATTTCAGTCCTTTTTTATGGATATAATCGGCTAAAGGTTTGAAACCATTTCCGTCTTTTGCTGATGGAAAACGGTTTATAGCCGGTAAATATCTTCCGTATTGATCGATTACATAACGTGGATCTGTTTGGTTATAACCTCCTGCTTTGTCATTTTCTACAAACCATCGAATATCTACCACAACATATTCCCAGCCAAATTTCTTTAGGTTCTTTGCCATATAATCGGCGTTGGCTTTTACTTCGTGTTCTTCAACGGTTGGTCCGTAACAATCCCAGCTGTTCCATCCCATTGGCGGGGTTTGTGCCCATTGTTTGAATTCGTTTTTTTGGAAAGGTTTGTTTTGTGAATTGGCAGAAATTGATATTAAAATCAATCCGAATGCCAATATTTTATTTTTTATTTTCATATTAAATAAATGTAGATTACACATTTTAAATGTAATGAATTATTTTTTTAAACACATAGAAACATAGATTTCAATGTTTTTAAAGAATATAAAAAGAAACTAGTTTCTAACACATAGCTATGTGCATTAAAACAAGTCAAACGCCTTTTTCAGGCTTTCAAAAATCTATGTTCCTATGTGTTTAATTTTTCTATTTTACATTAATCGTAACCTCAACTGGTTTTAACCATTGACTTGTAAAGGTTACTTTAATTGGCTGAGTTTCTCCTGTTGCCTGAATATAAGCCGCAATATGACCGTGAAATACTCTTTGCACATTATCTGTATAATCTGTCATGTCGCTGTTGTTTCCTGCTTCAAGTCCTAATAAAGTTCCCGGACCGCTTATCGTGCAAGTTACTTCATTATCTGAAAGCATTACTGGCAAGCCGTTTTGATCTTTTACCTGAACCATTATTTTGGCAACGCCTTTGTCTTTAGAAATCGTGATATTTTTATCGGCAATTGTTAATTCAACTGGCTGCTGTGTTGTTGTAATAGCATATCTGCTTACTTCTTTGTCATTTTTATCTAAACCAATTACTTCTAATTTTCCTGAAACAAAAGGAATATCCCAATAAATAATTCCGGTTTTCTCGTCGTATAATTTGGTTTCACCAACTACTTTTCCGTTTAATTCTAAACGTGCTTTTGCAGCATTGGTATAACAAACTACACGAATTTTTTCTCCGTCTTTATAATTCCAAATTGCCCACGCATCTTTAGAAATGTCTTTTTCATTTGTTAGCGGATAAGTTCCAATATATGCCATTGGTTTATCTGACCATAATGACTGGCGGAAATATCCTCTTGGTTTGATAACGCCTGCAAAATCAACTAATCCAGAGTAAAATCCTCTTGAAGGCCATCTTCCTGATTCTCCTAAATAATCAATTCCTGTCCATAAAAACTGTCCGAAAATATGTTTGTTGTTTTTTACGGCAAGCCAAGGTTCCATATCATGAACATTTTCACTTCCGAAAATGACTCTGTTTGGATATTTTTCGTGATCTGATTGGTATTTGCTTTCTGTATAATTGTATCCTGTAATGTCTAAAGCGCCCGGATATTCTGTTTCGTTAGACATCGCAACTCCTGCTAATCCTGCAGTTGTTGGACGTGATTTATCGTATTTTTTTACGGCTGCAACTAAACGTTTTGCAATCGCTCCAAGACGCATAGCATCTGGTGCATCTTTTTTGTAACCGCCGTAAGCTGCCTGCCCAAAACCGTCTTTTCCTTTATCTAAAACCGGATGCGAATAGGGATCGTTTGGATAATCTACTTCGTTACCAATACTCCATCCAAAAACCGATAAATGATTTCTGTCGCGACGAACAAAATCTTCTAAATCTTTTTCTGCATATTCGGCAAAAATATCAAACGAACCTTCGAATCCCGGAGTTCCGTAATTCCAGCCTTCTAACCATTTACGTTTTGGAAATTCCCATTCGTCATACGCTTCGTTTAAAACTAAAATTCCTAATTCATCACAAAGTTCATAAAAAACCGGAGCTTGCGGATTATGACTTGTACGGATTGCATTTACACCAATTTCTTTAAGTGTTTTTAATCTGGTTTCCCAAACTTCGCGAGGCACTGCCGAACCTAAAACTCCGGCATCGTGATGCAGACAAACGCCTTTCATTTTCATCCATTTTCCGTTTAAGGCAAAACCATTATTAGGATCGAATGTAAAAGTTCTAAAACCAGTTTTCGTTACCGTTTGGTCGATTTGTTTTCCGTCTTTTAAAACGGTTGTTTTAAGTTGATATAAATTCGGGTTTTCTAAATCCCATATTTGAGGATTTTTTACACTTAATTTTGTTGAAATTTTTCCGTTTTGATTGGCTGCAACCTCCAATTTTGAAGAAGATTTTGCAACCGATTTTCCGTCTTTTGAAATCAATTCGTTTACAATAGTAAGACTTGATTTTGAAGCTGAACCGTTTTCTACATCAACCTCAACATTTAAAGTTCCTGTTCCGTTTTTTACTTCGGGATAAGCGTATACGCCCCATTGCCCAATATGAACAGGATTTGCGTATACTAAATAAACGTCTCTGTAAATTCCTGAGCCTGTGTACCATCTTGAATCGGCACTTTGACTGTGGTCTACTCGAACAGAAATTGTATTTTCTCCTCCAAATTTCACATATTGTGTCGCATCATAAGCAAAAGAAATATATCCGTTTGGACGTTTTCCTAACGAATGTCCGTTGATGAAAACTTCACTTCTGTTATAAACGCCTTCAAAGTATAAATAAACTTTTTTGCCGCTTTTGCTCTGCGGAATAGTTACTGATTTTCTGTACCAGGCAATTCCTCCCGGCAAATATCCTGTACAGCTTGCCAAAGTTGGGCTCAATTGTCCTTTTACGCTCCAGTCATGCGGAACGTTTACTGACTGCCATTTGCTGTCGTCAAAACTTGTATTTTTTGCATCTGGAGTTTCCTGAAGATTAAATTTCCAGTTGTCATTGATTTTCTGTGAATCTCCAAATGATATCTGACTGAATGCCGATATGCACGAGAAGAGAAGTACGGGTAATATGATTTTTTTTGTAAACATTTTTTTAAAGGTGCTAAGGTGCTGAGATGCTAAGGTTCTGAGTTTTTTTTAGTTTTCAGTCGCAGTCTCAGTTTTCAGTTTCTCACTGTGACCGTAAACTGAGACTGTAAACTGCGACTGAAAACTAATACTGAAGTTCTCCCACAAATGTCACTACAGACCTTGCGGGTATTTCTAAATCATTTATTTTCTGAGTTGCTGTTCTTTTTAAGTTTGAATTTTCAGACGTTATGTATGGTGTGAATTCGTTGTTTTTTAGGGTTCCTTTTGATAAATTGAACTTGTATTTTTGGGGAGATTTTCCACAGTTTACTGCTACTACAATTAGTTTTTTATTTTGAACGTCTTTATAAGCGGTTAACATTACGTCGTTTGCTGCATCTAATTCGTTTTGGTTTGGAACATCAATTCTCTGCATTCCGGGACGAACGAAAAGCGAATAATTTCCTAAAGCCCAAAGCAGTTTTGAATCGTGAAATTCTCCGTCGTTTCTAACATAATTGGGTTCAGTTCCTCCGTTGCTTTTTCCATCGTCTAAGTATATCAAACCATCTTTGTAATCAACTCTGGTAATTGATGTCCACCATTGCCATGAAGCGGCGTTGGCAACGGCAATATCATTGTGAATTAAACGTGCTACAAATAAAGCGGTCTGCATTCCTAAATCTCTGCCTCCACCTGAACCTCCGGGAATTTCTGCTTCTCCCGGATTTTCTAAAATGCAATATTCAGACTGCCAGTATTTTAATCCCGGATTTTGTTTGATATTGGCAGCGATTAGCTTTCGGCTTAAAACTTGTTTTTCAACTGGCCACGTTGTAAAATAACTGTGTCCGAGAATCACATTTTTTACATTGGAGAGTTTCGAAATATTCGTTTTTGATTTTCCGAAGAAATAATCGATTTGATTATCTCTGTTTTCGGCATTTACATTTTCATATAAATAATTGATTTGGGCGGCTTCGGCAATTACAATTTCTGTACTCATTTTATTGGCTTTGAGTTTTTCAGAAAGTGATTTGGTCAAAGCATAAATTTCGTCGTTTGTTGCCGGAGTTCCTTCCTGACTGTTTTTATCGCCGTTATTAGGCATCCATTCCCATTGCGGTTCGTTTATTGGGCTTATGTAATCGAATTTGATTCCTTCTTTTTTCTCTAATCCCTGAATACTTTGAACTAAGAAATCGGCAAATTTTGGAATTGCTCCATCTTTTAGATTCAGTTTATTCTTTTGGGATGCAAAAGATAATCCGTTGTTTGTCATCGAAACTGGCGGACTGTTTGTAAAAATCAGGAATTTATCGACACCGCGTTTTTTGGCTGCCTGCAGAAACCATCTTTGTCCTTCTTGTTTGGAGAAATCGTAAGTTCCGTCGGCATTTAGGAAACATTCGCTTCTTCTCCATTCGTCAGAAACCTTACTGTTTTCGCCTTGTTCTGTACTTCCGGCACCAAGGTTAAACCTCCAGATGGAAAGCCCTATTCCTTTTGGATTTCCGTCTGCATCAATTTCTTTGCTGAAAAGTAAATCGGCGATGGCATTCTTTTTTTGATCCGGCCAATTTTTACCCACAAACTGAGTTCTCCAGGCATCAGAACCTCCAAAACCGTCCATGGTTTGTACAACATTATCTGTGCTGATGATAGCGGTTCGCTGTGCAAATGACAGCGAACTTGTTATCAATAAAAGCGAGATATATATTTTTCTCATTTTTTAATTCTATATTTTTTCACAATGTTTGTCATTCCGACGGAGGAGGAATCTTCGCAAGAAGCTCCACAATCAAAAGCGACAATCTTTGTCGAGCTTCTTGCGAAGATTTCTCGTTCCTCGAAATGACAAGATTGTGGTTATGTCCAATCTTATCTCAACTTTTCAAAAACCTTAGTTCCTTAGAAACTTAGTATCTTAGAACCTTTATTTATACGTCCCTACATAAGTCACAACTGCTCTAGCCGGAATCTCAAATCCTTCCGCATCAACAGCAGTTCCTTTCTTCAAACTCAAAGTTTCAGAAGTTGTATAAGGCGTTAATTTATTATCTGTTAAAGCTCCTCCAGCAAGATTTAATTTATAGGCTTTCGCCGATTTGCTGATGTTAACGGCAACAACAACCAGCTTTTTATTTGCTGCGTCTTTGTATGCGGTTACCATTACATCATTCACGGAAGTGGCATTATCTACACTTGGAATTTGAACTCTTACCATTCCAGGTTTTACGAAGAATGAAAAGTTTCCTAGCGCCCAAAGTGTTTTTGAATCTCTGATATAACCATCGTTTTTGCAATAATCTGAATTTCCTGCTCCGTTGCTTGCGCCATCGTCTACGTGAATTAAACCGTCTTTGTAATCGCCTCGGCTAATGGCTGTCCACCATTGCCATGACGTAACGCCGCCAACTGCAATATCTGTATTGATAATTCTTGCTGTCCAAAGTGCCAATGACATTCCTAAATCTCTTCCTGCTCCTGCTCCGCCCGGTAATTCTGAAGTTCCCGGACTTTCCAAAACGCAGTATTCAGACGACCAAAGACTGATGTTTCCTGCTCCCTGAATTCTAGAAGCAGCCAATTGTCTTGATGAAACCATTTCGTTTAAAGGCCATGCCTGCCAGTAACTGTGTGCTGAAATGGTTTTCTTTACGTTGCTTAATCCGCTGATTTTTTTAGCTGAATTGGCTCCAAAGAAATAATCGACTTGGTTGGATCTGCTTTCTTTGCCCGAAACTGTTTTATACAACGGTTCATAAGCTCCTGCTTCGCCCACTACGATTTGTGCTTCAACTCCTTTTGATTGCAATTTTGGAGATAAAACATTTACAAAGCTGTAAATGTTAACGTTTGTAGCCGGAGATCCTTCCTGATTTGTTCCGTCCCACTCGTATTGCGGTTCGTTGAACGGACTTACATAATCGATTGTTAAACCTTGTTCTGTTTTTAATTTATCTAAAGCGTTTGCCCAGAAATCAGCCAAATCTGGCATTTTTCCATCTTTTAAATTGTAAAATTCTTTGATGGTGGCGTGTGCTTTTCCGTTTTGGGTTAAGTAAACCGGAGCACTATTGGTGAAAGCCAATAATTTTTCGACACCACGTTCTCTGGCTGCTTTCATAAACCAAACCTGTCCGGCTTGTTTGTTCATATTGTAGCTTACACCATCTGTTGTAAAACATTCTGTACGTCTCCATTCGTCTGTAATATCGCTGGCATCGCCTTGTTCTGAACTTCCTGCTCCAAGATTGAAACGCCATAATGATAATCCGATTCCTTTTGGGTTTCCATCGGCATCAAAATCTTTGCTGAACAATAAATCGGCAATTTTGTTTCTTTTGTCTGAAGGCCAGTTTTTACCGATAAAGTTGCACTGCCAAGCATCAGAAGCTCCAAAACTTTCCATTGTCTGCAAAGGCATATCCAGATTTACCTTTAATTCTTTCGTACCAGATTCTGAATTTGAATCTCCGTTGTTTTCAGAATCACAGCTTACTAATAAAGTGCTGGCGAAAAGCAAGCCTGCACACAGCAGACTTACTTTATTGTTATTTAAAAACTTCATCTTAATAACCAGGATTTTGAGTGATTAGTCCGCCGCTTAAGTCAATTTCTAGTTGTGGTATTGGCCACAATAAGTTTTTAGCCGGATTAAAATTGATTCCTTTGTCTTGTGATTCTCTTGTATTTGTAGTTTCATACGGATCTGTAGAATTCAGGTTGTACTGAACAAAAGTTCCGTTTGGCCCCATTAAAGATTCAATTACCGGTCTTCCTGTTGTTGGATCTTTTTCACGACGAATATCAAATAAACGTAATCCTTCAAAAGCTAACTCTAAACGACGCTCTTTGTAGATTTGTTTTAAAAGCGTTGGACCAGAAATTCCTGTTTTTGGTGTTAACTGAACACGCGCTCTGATGATATTGATATCTGCCAAAGCGTCGCCGCCTGTATGGTAATTGGCTTCTGCTCTTGTCAAATACATTTCTGCCAGACGAATCAACGGAATGTTTAATGGTAAGTGTCCATCTTTTTTATCTAATGCACGACGTGTGGCAATTGGAATATAATATTTACGACAGATACGTCCTGATTTATTATCGTTTAAACTGAATTTATGTGTTGGGTTTAAAGTCTCATCTCCATAAGCAGGTTCTCCCCATTTTGTAATGGTGCTTTTACGGCGAATTTCATCATTTTCAGATAAATAAGCGTTTTCTAAATCGCTGGTTGGCATACACCATCCCCAGCCGTCCAAAACATCCTGAGCATCATTGCTTGGGAAATTTTTCTTGTCTTCGCCCCTTGCTCCGGCTAAAGTTGGTAAAGCGGCTCCTAAACTTTTGTCTTGTACAGATGATGACTGCGCTTCCAAAATTGATTCAACTCCGTTATGATTGTTTACATTCCAGATATTTAAGAAATCAGCTTCTAATTGAAATGGCCCTTCTGTAATTACTTTGTTGGAATATAATTTGGCATCGGCCCATTTTTCCTGAAATAAAGTTACACGCGCTAATAATGCATATGCTGCCCATTTGTTTATTCTTCCGTCTCTTTTTACGGAAGCACTTTCTAATCTTGATGCAGCTTCTTTAAGATCGGCTTCAATTTGAGCATAAACATCTGCAGCAGAACTGCGTTGTAAATTTAAATCGCCTGTTCCTAAAGATTTTGTGTATAACGGAACTCCGCCAAAAAGGTTTACCAATTCGTAATAGCAATAAGCACGAACGAATAATGATTCGCCCATATATTGATTTCTCTGCGCATCAGAAATTGGTGAGTTTGCCATTTTCTCTAAACCAATATTTGCTGACTGAATGGTGTAAAAATGAGCGGTATAAATACTGTTCATATCTCCCATATTATCCGGCGTAATGATGTATTGAGAACAAGGTCTGTGCGCACCGCTGTCCTGTCCTGTGTTACCCATCCAGGCATCATCTGTAGACATTTCGTTGGTAACTCTCGGGGCCGTTAATGTCCACCAGTCTTTTGCTAATAACAAACGCTGTGTTAATTCATTAGCATAGTTTTCGCATTCCTGCGCAGTTTGAAAATAGTTTTCTAAAGTCTGCGTTCCTCTTTCTTCTTTTTCGATAAAATCGTCACAAGAAACTGTAAATGCAGCTAAAGCTATTATGGATACTAGTATTTTTTTCATGATCGTTTTTTATTAAAATGCAACATTAAGACCCATCAGGATTGTTGGCTGTACAGGATAATTCCATCCGCCAAAACCTGATCCTTTTACTCTGTCTCCTGTATTAGGATCTCCGCCGGCTACTTCAGGATCAACTCCAGAGTAGTTTGTCCATGTCCATAAATTTTGTCCAGATAACGAAATTCTCAATTTATCTAAACCAAATTTGTTGTAGAATGAATACCCTAACTGAAGGTTTTTCATACGTACAAAAGAACCGTCTTCAACATACAGAGAGGAGAATTTTGTGTAGTTCTCATTATTGTCGTCTTTTGATAAACGCGGAATGTAATTTGAAGTTCCTTCACCGTGCCAGGCCATTTGATCTAAACCGTTTACTTTGTTTGTTAAACTTGCTCCGTTGTATAAATCTGAAATGTTTTGGTTTACGATATCATTTCCAATACTTGAATAAAAGTTAGCTACTAAATCAAAGTTTTTGTATCCAAAATTTAAATTCAAACCTACATTGTAATCTGCCCACGGAGAACCAATTTTCGTTCTGTCTTTATCATCCAGTTTTCCGTCGCCGTTTACATCTTTAAAACGAATATCTCCCAATTGTGCATACGGTTGTAATTTTGTTCCGTGTTCGTCTGTATGAGAATTTAATTCGGTTTGATTTTGGAATAAACCATCTGCAACATATCCGTAGAAATATCCCGGTTCTTCGCCTTTTACAGTTAAAGTTCTGTTGCTTGCTCCGTATAATTTTTCTCCTTCAGAAGATAATGACAGCATTTCGACATTTACGGTTGTAAAAGTTAAGTCTACTCCGTATGAGAAATCGCCTTTTTTATCTTTATAAGAAATCAATAAGTCGATACCGCTTGACTGCATGGAACCAACATTTGTCCACATGGTAGAAAATCCCGGGAATCCGCTGTAGGTTGGAAACTGTTTCAGGAATAACATATCGTGTGTTTTCTTTTGATAATATTCTAATGATCCTGAAAGTTTATTTTTCCATAATCCGAAATCAATTCCAAAACTCACATCTTCTACCGTTTCCCATTTAATATCTTTATTTGCCATTGATGAAGGAAATGAAGTATCGACAACCTGCCCGTCGATTATATAAAATCCCTGACCAATGTTTGACTGATAAACAGCGCTTGGTAAATTTTGATTTCCTACTTTACCCCATCCAGCTCTAAATCTTAAATCGCTTAAAACGTCTTTTGTAGGTTCCATAAATCCTTCGTTTAAAATTCTCCATGAAACAGAAGCCGAAGGGAAATTTGCCCACTTGTTATTGGCCATGAATTTTGAAGAACCATCTCGTCTAAAAGTTCCTGTGAAATAATATTTACCATCGTAGTTATAAGAAAAACGTGAGAGATAAGACATTATAGAACTTGACCAGCTGTTTCCGCCGCTGTTACGGTTTTTAGTTGCGGCATTTAACTCTCTCATAGAATCTGAGTTATTTGGCACGCCTTCTCCGTAACCCCAAACATCGTTTCCGTTGTATTCTTCCATTGTGTTACCAATCATTAAAGAAGCATTGTGTTTTCCTGCAAATGTTCTAGTATATGTTGCAGTATTCTGCCACGTCCAGTCTACGTTGTTTGTAGCTCTTCTTTCGATAGTGTTGATTTCTGCTTTTTCGTGTGCGGCATCGATTACGAAATCTGGAGTAAATTTGCTCCAAATTTTATCTCCAACCTCAACAGAAGCCTGTGTACGAATTACCAACCCTTTTATTGGTTCGTATTGTAAATATCCGTTTGTATTTAAATTGTACTGATCTGTGTAATCATCGTAACGGTTTACGGCTGCAACCGGGTTCCATATATATGATGGCGAACGGGCATAAATACTGTATTCATTTTCTAATCCTGTTAACTGATCTGCAGGTTTGTAAATTGGCGTAATTGGGTCAATTTTATCAAAATCTGCCCAGTTTCCCGGAGCGCCCCAAGTTTCGTAACGAGGGTTTAAAGTGATTCCGGCTGAGAATTTATCAGAGAATTTAAAATCATTTGCAATTCTCATCGTCACTCTTTCCCATCCGCCTATTCCGTACATAGACTCTGAGTTATAGTAATTCAAACTTATAGCATACGTATGTTTGTCTGAACCGCCGCTTACTCCAAAAGAAGCATTCGTTACAGGAGTTCCGGTTTTAATTCCGGCTCTCCACCAGTCTGTTGTTTTTCCTTTGTATTGAGAAGGATTTGGCAGATAATCGGAATAGCCTGAATTGTTGTAAGCCTTATTCATTATCGTTGCATAACCTTCGGCGTCAGCCATATTATAGGGATTATTCATGATCTGCATACCTGAACTCAAATCAAAATTGAATCTTGTTTTTCCAACTTTTCCTTTTTTGGTTGTAATCAGGATAACTCCGTTTGATGCACGAGAACCATAAATAGCACTTGCCGAAGCATCTTTTAAAACTTCCATAGATTCAATTTCGTTATTACTTAAGAAGTTGATGCTCGTTCCCATTGGAATTCCGTCCACCACATAAAGCGGATCTGTACTTAAGTTTACGGTAGAAATTCCACGAATTAAAACTCTTGGCTGTGCGCCCGGCCCGCCTTGACCTGTAACCTGAACTCCGGAAACTTTTCCCTGTAATGATTCGGTTACGTTACCTACTGTCATGGTTTGTAATTCTTTTCCTTTTATAGAAGAAATTGAACTCGTTACATCGCTCTTTTTTACAGCGGCATAACCTACAACCACAATTTCATCTAAGGCTTGGCTTGATTCCTGAAGTACAATATTGATTTCTGATTTATCACCTGCTGATACAACTTGAGAAGTAAATCCAACAAATGAAAACTCGATCTGTGCATTTTTGTTTGGAATATTGATTGTATAATTTCCGTCGAAATCAGTCGCAGCAGATGTTGAAGTTCCTTTTACAATTACGTTTACTCCCGGAATTGGTACATTTGCTTTGTCCTTAACAGTTCCTTTTATTTTTATTTGTCCAAATGATACAGCAGTACACAAAAGGGCAATAAAAAACCATATATATTTAAATTTCATATTTAGATGTTTTATTTATTAATGTTATAAAAGCCTGATAACAAATTATTTCTTTGTTATAAAAACTCTCTCTAACTCTGTATCAAGAACTACTTTGTAAACTCCGGCCGCTGCTGGGTATTTCGCATTTCCGTTTTCTCCTGGCGACATGGTACAAATACCATTTTTAATTAATCTCCATGAAGGGCTCCACCATTGACCTGTAAAAGTTGCTTCCATTTGTCCTGTCAAAGTATATTCTCCCACTAATTGATAAGGGTTGTTTGGATTATTTGCTAAATGCAGTCCTGTTTGAACCCAAGCCGTCCATGTATCCCAATCTGCACCCTGAATTCCGCCGCCGCAAACACTCACGAATGGTCTTCTTAAAGCTTCATCATCATGCCATAATCCGTTCGCGATATCTGCCCAGACTTTGCTTGAAGGTGTATATTTTGTGGCTGTATATTTTAAAGTATTTGGATTTACTTTGATACTATAATATCCTTTTGTTGGAAGAATAATTGCCGTTGAAGCAACATCGTCTACTAATTCTCCAGAAGTATTCAATCCAAAACAATGTGGTGCAAAATCGGATTCCTGACCTAAGAAATAAATTTCTTTATTGTCTTTATCTGCGTAGTATTTGAATTCGAAATCCTGTCCGCTTTTTTCGTGGAAATACATCGGAACTCCAACTGCATCTGTTGTTAGGTTTGTACCTTTTGGCTGGTCGCATAAATAAAGGGCTGGATATTCGTTTGTCGCTACAATATTTACGCTTAAAGTTCCAGTATTCGGAATCGCAAATTTGTCTTTTGCTGTAATGGTCAACACATAATCTGCAGCAGTTACAGGCAGTGTATACGTTTTATTGAAAGTATACGATTGAGGCGAACCTGTTAACGTAACAGTTTCGTCAATACCAAGCGCTTCACATTTCACCTGAACATAATCAATTCCAGAATCGTCGTTTACTACAAAATTTACCGGCATTTGGTTACTTGTAGATAACAAGATAACGGCACCTTCTTTTGGCGTAACCATTGTTATGGATGGAGCAGCAAATTCACCGTCTAAACGCAGGTTTGCTTCTTCATTTACCACATTTCCCGAAACGTCTGTAATAATTAATTTTATTTTGAATGCTTCAGAAGTTCCTCTGTTTGCCGGAACTTCAAAAAAGTAACTCAAATCGTATGATTTTAAAAGAGGATCTGTTGCAAATGAGATTACTTTATCAAGCGATAATTCCGGAATTTGAATCTCTACGCTTTTTAATCCTAAATCATCAGCCAGAGCGGCTTTGATTTCAAATTTTCTGCTTGGTGCACCATAAATTTCTTTTGTTGATACCACTACCGTAGGATTATCAGAACTTGGAAATCCTGATTCGTTATTTTGACATCCGGTAAAAAAGATGGCAAAAAGGGTAAGAAAAAATAAAAATACATTTTTTTTCATTTCTTAATTTTTAAAGTTAGGTTTAGTTAGTTTGTCGTTTTCTAAAAACGTAAGTTGGTTTAAACTTGTAGGTCATTTTTTAAGTTTGGTCTTGTCTGTTCCTGAGGCTAAACAGACTGCAATTGGTTATCTGGTTATTTTCATATTGGTGAGTTTGGTTAATTGTTAGTATATTTTTTTCTTTTTGATCTTTCCTCTTTGTTCTATTTTCTTTCTTCTTTATTGAATCTTGCTGTTTGTTATTTTACCCGCAGTTTTTAAGAGCTGCGGGTATGATAAGTTATACTGTAAAACCAACTCTTACTTAATGTTTAAAAAAGGCTCAATTTTTTAAACTGATAAAAACTTATCGAAACAAACACTTATGATTATAATATAGTAATATGACTAACTTCATTACTATTACTGCAAAGAAATGTTTAATTCAAACTTTCCAGCAGGGGTAAAATGGAAAAAAAAGGAGGTCAAATTTGCAATTAACCATTATTTTGAGTTAAATTTTAAGGACTACGAAAAAATATCAGCATATTTTTACATAATATGTAATTATTAAATTTCATGTTTTTTTAAAGAATTCCGTTTGTCATTGCGAGGAACGAAGCAATCACACAAGGTTGTCGACAAAGATTGGAGAGATGCTTTGTCGAGTTACGAGTGCGATTTCTCCTTTCGGTCGAAATGACAAAAAACCTTATTATTTGATAATATTGAGATCTGAGTTGAAAGAACTCTTGTATTTTTTAATGTATTCTGATGGTGTCATTCCAAAGAGTTTTACAAACTGCTGTCTGAAATATTTTGGATCTTCAAACCCAACTTCGGCACTTGCCTGCGTAATATTCATATCTTCGGTGAGCATTAACATCGCCGCTCTTCGAATACGGACTGAACGTATAAAAGCATTTAAAGTCTGTCCCGAAATGATTTTGATTTTGGTATAAAGCGTTCTGTGGCTCATTCCCATTTCGAGTGCGAAGTTTTTGATGGTAAAATCTCTTTTATGAATATTGGCTTCTACAATGTCAATACATTTTTTTAGCATTTCCTGATATTCTACCGGAACTTTTTGGGTGTTTTCCTTAAGTGTAATGCTGTCTAAGAAATAAGTTCGCAGGTTACTTCTATTTCGCAGTAAAGATTCCACACGCGCTTTAAGTATATCATCATCAAATGGTTTTGTGATATAATCATCGGCACCATCATTTATTCCCTGCAAATGAGTTTCAGGATTTTTGGAAGCGGTAAGCAGAATTACCGGAATATGAGACAAGTCGTTGCTTTCTTTTATTTTTCGGCATAATTCTAAACCATCCATTTCTTCCATTGTAATATCACTGATTACAAGATCCGGCATGTGTTTTTTGGTCAGTTTTAAACCTTCTTCTCCATTTTCGGCACTGTAAACGACATAGTTTTCTGAGAATAATTTTATCAGATAGGCTCTGATTTCGGCATTATCATCAATAATTAAAACGGTGCGTTTTTCAGTAAGCATGATTTTTTGGAAATCACTTTCTGAAACTATAGTATTTGAGGCTGCATTGTTTTCTTCGGCATCATCAATTATTAATTCATCAAATAACTGGCTTCTTTGCGGAGCATCATTTGTAATTTCGACATTTTCAAAATGGCTGTTTCCTTTCAGAAAAGTCAGTTTAAAAGTACTTCCTTTTCCAATTTCACTTTCGCAGCTTACTTTGCCTTTGTGTTTGTCAACAAAATATTTGACAATAAAAAGTCCGATTCCAAAGCCTGTTCCAATTGAAACTTTTGAATTGATTTGTTTGAATTTTTCGAAAATAACTTCAATATCTTTTTTCTCGATTCCGTCGCCGTTATCAGCAATTTCAAGAAAAACCTCATCCTCACTTTCTGTTACTATAAGATTTATTTCTCCGCCAATTGGTGTGTACTTAAAAGCATTAGACATTAAGTTGAATAACGAAATCTCAATTTTTTCATAATCACCAATAATCACAATTTCATGATCCGGAATCGTAAAATTATAATCGATGTTTTTATCTTTTGCCTGATTTACAAAACATTGATACACTTCATTACAAAGGTTATTTACATTTATTGGAGATAAACGTAATGAATCGGCATCATTTTCTGCTTTTCTAAAAAGTAAAAGCTGATCTACCAAACTTAAAAGTCTTCTGGCATTTCGGTGTGCAATTGCCAAATCACTTCCCGAAGAACCATTTTGAACATCTTCTTTCTGAACTGCTTTTTTCAACGGATTTATAATCAGCGAAAGCGGCGTTCTAAATTCATGCGAAATATAAGTAAACATCGAAGATTGCTTTTCGGCAATTTCCTTTTCTTTCTTGCTTTCCAGTTCGGCAATTTTGACTTTATATTTTAGCTTTTCTTTGTTTTTATGATAATCCAGATAAACGAAAAGAAGTCCTGCAATACTCAAAATATACAATAAATAAGCCCACCAGGTTCTGTACCAAGGCGGCAGAACTTGTATAGAAACAAGGCTGACTTCTTTGTTCCAGCCTCCTTTAAAATTGGTTGTTTTTACTTTAAAAGTATATTTTCCTTCGGGAAGTCTGGAGTAATTTGCTTTTCGGGCCTGACCCACATAATTCCATTGTTCGTCCCAGTTTTCTAAAAAATAAGCATAATTTATTTTGTCGGCATTATTATAATCTAAAGCAACAAATTCTAAAGATAAAGTGGTTTGATCGTAAGCCAGTTCGACTTCTTTTATTTTTTCGGAATCGGTTGTAATTTCTGCTTTGCTTTCTTCTATTGGCTGATTGTTTACATAAAAATCAGTCAGTAAAACATTATTCTTTTGATTGAATCCTTTTATGGCTTCGGGAAAAAAGATATTGAAACCGTTTATACCGCCAAAAAGAAATTCTCCTGTCGATAACTGAAGACCGGCATTAAAACTAAACTGATTGCTTTGAAGTCCGTCGTTTACAGAGAAATTGCGGAAGGTTTTTCTCTTTTTGTCAAATCGGCAAATACCATTATAGGTACTCATCCAGAGATTCCCTTCTTTATCTTCAAATAATCTTAAAATGGTGTTGGATGGAAGTCCGTCATCAGATGTAAATCTTTTGAATTTATTTGTTTTTCTATCAAACAAAAGCAAACCGCCTTCCTGCGTTCCTAACCAAAGATTTTTGTCTTTATCTTCATGAATGCATCGAACAGGATTTCCTATTGTGGTTTTGGTAATCTTTTTGGTGTTTTTTTCTATGGAAAATAAAGACGTATAATTTCCTCCCCAAAGCTTTCCATCGCTTGTTTCTATAATAGATTGCAGGTTGGTCACATTTTTATCAAAAAGAACAAAATTGTTTTGTGTTCGGTCAAAAAGATACAAAGCGCCTTCATTAGTCGCACTTGCCCAAATATTTGCTTTAGAATCCTTGTAAACAAACCAAATGTTTTTCTCCACTTGTTTAGTGTGCGGATTGTAACAAGAGAATTTGGTTACGGTATTATTTTGTTTATTGATTCGGTTTACGCCGCCAGCCCAGGTCGAAAGCCAGATATCATTATTGTTATCGCGAACTATTCCTGTAATAAAACTGCTTGAAAGCGCCTTGTTGTAGTTTATATAAGTATTGTTTTTTCGGTCCCAATATTTTAAACCTGCACCGTCTGTTCCAACCCATAAATTCTTTTTTTCATCTTCGCAAAAAGACAGAATAAAATTTTCGGCAGGATCTTTTCCATTGTATCTAATGCTTTTAAAATATTTTGGAGTATCGCTCAGCATACTGATTCCGCCGCGAAGGGAACCAAACCATTTGTTTCCTGATTTATCTTCGTATAAACTCCAAACCGAATTGCTTTTTGCCAGTTGATTGTTTTTAATAGAATTATAAGGCACGGCTTTTTTATTGTTTCCAATAACCTGAAAAATGCCACAGCCGTCTGTTGTAACCCAGATTTCTCCTTTTTTATCTAAGAGAATATCGGTTACGCTGCATTTGCCTGAAAAATAATTATCTGAAAGTGTTCCGGTTTTAGTATTAAACAGAAAAAGTCCTTCGTCTGTTCCGAACCAAAGATTTCCATCTAAAGATAATTTCATTGCTTTTACGCCAATCGAAAGCGGAAAAACAACTTGTAATTTTTGTGATTTATAAGTGTAATTGCAAAGTCCAACATTTCGAATATAAACCCAGCTTCCGGATTTGTTCTTATTTTCCTGAATGGCTATGGCGTCGTAATTATTGACGTTGATTTGGTTTCCTAAAACGGTAAGCGGAATTGGTTTTCCCACAAACGAACCATTTTCAAAAGCAACTAATCCTAAATTTTGAGAAGCAATTAAAAAAAGTTTATCAGAAACGGAACGCATCTGATGTACAATATCTTTTAAAGATTTTTTCTTTTTGTTTGAAGAAGTATATTCGACAGAATGAAATGTAGCAGAAGTTTTATTGTAAATACAGACTCCGTTGTTTCCTCCTACCCAAATATTGTTTTTAGAATCGCCTTCGATATTGTAAATCGCATTGAACAATAATGATTTTGGATCGTTGATTCGGTTTCTAAAAACTTTGAAATTGTAGCCGTCGTATCGGTTTAAGCCATCGTAAGTTCCAAACCACATAAAACCTTCGCTGTCCTGAAATATCGTAGTTACGGAATTATTTGATAATCCGTCAGATATATCCAAAAACTTAACGGGATAATCTTGCGAATATCCTGAAAATGAAAAGCTTATTAGTAGAAGATATAGAACAAAATGCTTCAAAGTGTAATTTTTTAAATACTTGTAAAAAGTACAATTATAAGCTAATTTGACAGTATTTTACAAAAATTACAATATAAAAATTATATTTTGCCCTTTGTTTATAGGATTTTTATAGCGGTTGATTGTTTTTAATAAAGTTATACCTATAAAATGTTTTCACATAAAACCATCATCTTTTCGCAATTTTGTCATTCCGAGGAACGAGGAATCTTCACGAGTAGCTCCGATCCTATCTTTGTCGATCTTGCAACGAAGATTCCTCGTTCCTCGGAATGACAAACTTTGAAGATAAACAATAGAAAAGTGAAATTACTCTATTTCTCCTTCATTATATTCTCAATATCAGATAAAGAAATTTTCGGATTTGCACCCGGCGAACCAGCAACCAAAGCGCCCATTGCGCAAGCCAAATCTAAAGCTTCCTGCGGTTTTTTATCCGTAAGTAAAGAGGTTACTAAAGTGGCTAAGAAAGAATCTCCGGCGCCAACAGTATCAGCAACCACAATTGGATAACCATTATTTTCATAAAAAGTGCCTTCCCATAATAGTAAAGCTCCGTGTTTACCTCTTGTAACGCATATTCCTTTTACGTCTGCCAAAGAAGAAATGAAATTCATATTCTCTTTTAAATCGGTATGTGGGAAATTTAAAGCTGAGGATATTTCTAAAATTTCCTCGTCGTTGAACTTAACAAAATTGGCTGATTTCATTAATTGCTCGAGGATTTCATAGGTATAATGTGGCTTTCTTAAATTGACATCGAAAACTTTATAAGTATTTGTTTGTAAAAGTTCTTCTAATGATTTTCTGGAAACCTCATCTCTGCAGACCAAACTTCCGTAAATTAAAACATCAGCATCATTAGTAAGTTTTCTTGCTTCGTTATTTAATATAATTTTATCCCAAGCCGATGGATATTTTATTTCGTAAGTTGCAGATCCGGTTTTGTCTAAAGTTACATTTACTAATCCGGTTGGGAAATCTTCTGAGGTAATTATGGAAGCGGTTTCGAGTCCTAATTTTTTTACGGTTTCTATGATGGCTTTTCCGTCTTCGTCATTTCCTACACAGCTAATCATGGCAACATCACAGCCTAATGATTTCATTCTCAAAGCTACATTCAACGGTGCGCCGCCTATCTTTTTTTCGTTGGTAAAAATATCCCACAGCACTTCTCCGTACGCAATCGCTTTAAGCTTTTTTTCGTTACTCATTCCTAATTTGTTTTTGTTAATCCTGAAATATAAAGTTATACTTTTAATTAAAACTGACCTAGGAATTAGTTATTGTATAATAAAAAAGAGGATTTAAAAATCCTCTTTTTTATTACTTCATTAATTTCATAACGGTATCATCAACTGGAAGACAATCTGTTTCAAGGGAATCTTTCCGTATATAATCTATTATTGCCTGATTCTTTTTGTTGTCCAAAATTATAGACAACTTATATTCTTTTTCTTCCTTAATAAATATGAGTTTATCAACATTGTTTTTCTCTACAGTATTTATTGTATCATTTTTAATGGCACAAGCTTTCCCATAATATTCTGTTGTACAAGGAGAAGTATCGCTATAAAGATAAAAATCAATACAATTATTTTCTAAATATGTAATTCCTAGCCATTGAGTTGTTATTTCATCATCATTTAATTCCTTAAACTCGTAAACTTTTGAAAATTTTGTCTTTATAGAATCCAGAAGTTTATCTTCATTATTTTCCTTGTAATTGTTTTTATCATCTTGAATATTTTCTTGAGGTTTATTTGAAATGATCGTAGTTTTTTTCTCAACTATCTTTTCAGCATCGTTGTTTTTACAGCTAATGAAAGAGGAAACAATTAAAACGATCAATAAAATTTTCTTCATATTTATAAATTACTAATTAAGATTTTTTCTAGGTTAAAACTTTATTTTAGCAAATCTACTATTAAAAAAAAGAGGATTTAAAAATCCTCTTTTTATATAATTATTATTTTTTTGTAATGAATCAAATACTCCTAACGGAGTATCTGTTATGTATTGAAATTTTATTTTTTTCTACCGACCATATACTCCTAGTGGAGTATTTCTACTGTCGTTTTATTCTTTACCGATATTGAACCCCTAACGGGCTATGCTTAACTCGTAATGCTATTGTTTTCTACCGATATGAAACCCCTAACGGGGTATGCTTAACGGGTAATGTTATTATTTTTTCTACCCATATAAAACTCCTAACGGAGTAATCTGTAACGTTATTTATTTCAATGAAATATCTCGGAGAGATTAAATATTGGTAGCATTCCACGATCACACACGAAAAATTGTCCCGTAGGGACTACACATTCAATACAATAAAAACATATTTATTCTTTGATATTGAGTATTGCAAAAATTTCTTGTTTAAGTGATGCTTCGCGAGCAGCTATGGAATCATTAGCGAAAGCATACATATCACTTTTGGTAAAGCCGGCTTTCAAGATTTCTGTAGTATCTGTTACTTCCTGATCAAAATCAGCTTCTATAGATCCTTTAAATTTTTCAGAATAACGAATCTTGTAGAATCTGCCAACACTCTCAGAAGAACCTATTGAAGAACCGCCTTCGCCTTTATATCGTATTCCTTCAATATTGTAAATCAAATAATCAATTTTAGCTCCTTTATATTTGCGGTGTGACATACATTTCCCGACTGTAACTTTGCCATTTAACTTAATATCTTTTCTTATAAGATATCCTTCAAAAAGTAGAAATAAAAAAAATAAAAAGCCTAAGATGATAACAACTGCTGAAATTATACCAATTATTTTAAGTCCTATTGCCTTCATAATTATTCTTTTTACCTAATACGATACTAAACAAATATAACGTAAAACTCTACCACGCTTTTATAAAAATTTTAATTTATTAAATAAAAAAACTGTGCAAAGTCAAAAGACACTTACACAGTTTATGATGAAGCTGTAAATATTAATCCAATAAAAACACAATCAATCCACGCGCACCATGCGCACCTAAAACCAGCGACTGTTCAATATCAGCAGTTTTTGAAGGTCCGGCAATAAAAGTTCCAAAACCATATTCCTGATTCCCTATTCTTTCATAGGCTTGCTGCATCGTGCGGACAATATCATTTTTATGAACAATTATTGCTAAATATTGTGCAATAAAAGGAGCAATTCGCTGTCCTAAAATATCATCGGTTACCCAAAGTGCACTGTTTTCAGCAACTCCAAAATGTGCTTTTACAACCGTTAATTCAACATCCTGAAGCGAATGCGGATCAACATTGTTCCAGTCTAATGAAGCGATTTCTGAAAGCTCTGGAAGTGTTGTAATTAATCTCTTTTGCAGATTGTAATGTGATTTTATATAATTGATAATTTCACTGTAATTAGAAACCTCAACAGGATCTCCGCCAATACCTTTTAAAACTGTTTTATAGGTTTCCAGTATATCAAAATCTTCTGAACCTAAAACACTTAAATCCGGCAGATCTGTCACTAAATCGGGTTGGTTTAGTTTTATTCTATTTAAAATTTCGGCTTTACTGCTCATTGTCTTTTGCTTTAGATTCTCTCGAATTTTTCTTGTACCATTCTCTAAAAGATTCCTCGGGAACATCTGGCATTTCGCGCTGATCGTACCATTTATTCAACTTATTATTGACCATTGCCGGAACATTTTTCATTACAAATCTTCCTGATTTTCCTGCGATATTAAAAATTGTTGGATTGGCTAAAACCGTTGCCATCGTTTTCATTGCAATTGTTTTACCTTTTGGTGTATAACCGTCTTTTACCAAAACCTGACGCCATTTGTACAATTGATCGTGAATATCAATTTTTACCGGGCAAACGTTGGTACAGGAACCACAAAGTGTACTGGCAAAAGGCAGGTCGGCATTTTTGCTCATGTCTAAATTGGGTGCCAAAATAGAACCAATTGGTCCCGCAACCGCATTGTGATAACTATGTCCGCCGCTTCGTCTGTAAACGGGACAAGTATTCATACAGGCACCGCAGCGAATACATTTTAGGGAATTTCTAAAATCTTCTCGTCCTAATTGTTTGCTTCTGCCGTTATCGACAATAACTATGTGAAGTTCTTTTCCGTCTCTTGGTTTTTTGAAATGGCTTGAAAAAGTGGTTATAGGCTGTCCTGTTGCGCTTCTTGCCAATAATCTCAGGAAAACACCTAAATGTTTACGCTGTGGGATCAGTTTTTCAAATCCCATACACGCGATATGAACATCGGCTAGATGCGCGCCCATATCGGCATTTCCTTCATTGGTGCAGACTACAAATTCTCCAGTTTCAGCAATGGCAAAATTAACTCCGGTTAAAGCTACTTTTCGGGTTAAGAAGGTGTTTCGTAAACTATGACGCGCTGATTCAGTTAAGTATTGCGGATCAAAATTTCCTTTTTCTGTTCCTAAATGTTCATGGAAAGTTTCACTTACGTCTTCTTTTTTAAGATGAATGGCTGGTAAAACAATATGACTTGGCGGTTCTTTACGAAGTTGTACAATATATTCTCCTAAATCTGAATCGATAACTTCTATTCCTTTTTCGGCTAAATAATCATTTAAATGGCATTCCTCAGTAAGCATCGATTTTGATTTCACCATTTGCTTTACATCATGTTTTGCCATGATCGAATGCACGATTTCATTGTGTTCTTTTGCATCGGCTGCCCAGTGTACAATGATTCCGTTTCTTTGGGCATTGGCTTCAAATTCAACTAAATAATCATGAATATTAGAAAGCACATTGGCTTTTATTTGGGATGCCGTTTCACGTAATAATTCCCAATCCTTAATTTGATATGCCGATTTATCACGCTTTGCACGAACAAACCAAAGTGTTTCGTCATGCCAATTGACACGCTCTACATCTTTGTTGAACTTTGCTGCGGCTTCGCTGTGCTGTATTATTTTTTCTGAAGACATCTTTTGTCAGTTAAATGTTTTACCATTAAGGTATTAAGTTAATTAAGCCAAACTTTATGAACTTAAATGCTTAAGGATAAAAGAAAATTAAGCTTCAATTTTAAATAGTTTCTCTGTTTTAGCATTAAGTCAAGCTTTATGAACTTAATATCTTAATGGTAGAAAAAGAAATTTATGTTTATCTTAAATTTACTTCGTTTTCGAGTGAATTTAATATTTCAGCAATATGAATGGTTTTTATTCGGCTTTTCTGTCTTTTCAAAATTCCGTCTAAATGCATTAAACATGACATATCGCCGCCTGTAATATAATCTACATTATGGCTTTCGTGATCTTTAATTCGGTCTTGTCCCATTTTTACAGAAATGGCTTCTTCGGTCACACAAAATGTTCCGCCAAAACCACAGCATTCGTCTTTTCTCGTTAAAGCAACTAAATCTAATCCTTTAATATTATGCAGTAATTGTTCTGGTTTTGAGAAAAATGTTGCATTCAATTCCGACATTTGAGAAAGATGTAATCCACGTTGTCCGTGGCAGCTTACGTGCATTCCGACTTTAAAAGGAAAACTTCCGTCGATATGGTCAATTTTTAAAATATCAGTTATAAATTCTGTTAATTCAAAAACAGTGTTTCTAATTTTTGTCGCAGCTTCTTCATTTTTTTCGTCATGCAAATGGTCTTTTACATGCAGCACACAACTTCCTGAAGGACATACAATATAATCGAATCCGGTAAAATTGGCTATAAAATTAGTGTCACAGCCCTTTGTTAAATGTGCATAACCGCTGTTTGCCATTGGCTGTCCGCAGCAGGTTTGTCCCATCGGAAAATGAACTTCACAGCCTAATTTCTGTAAAAGTTCGTATGTCGCGATACCTACTTTTGGGTAAAACTGATCGACATAACACGGTATAAATAGTCCGATTTTCATTTTTTATTATTTTATTTTTAGCCCGCAGATTTGGCAGATTAAACAGATTTTTATTTAAATATTACACATTTTTTATCTGCATAATCTGCCAAATCTGCGAGAAACAAAAATCTATTTTTTAATTTTTAATTCTCAATTTTTAATTATTTCAATGCTTATAAAACTTCAAATCAATCAAATCATTTTGAATTGGTTTAGGATTCCAGTTTTGATGAATTGCCAATGCTGCTCCTAAAGCACTCGCCTGCGCCATCGATGCAGCGTAAACTTCTACATCCGGAAAAGCTTCGGCTAATAAATTCATATAAATGGAATTTTTACTGAAACCTCCGTCTACAAATATCTTTTTCACAGGGCTGTTATGAATGACTAAGTTAGTTGAAAAAACCTGCTGTTCTACCAAATCTAACATTAATTGATGATAGGCCGTTTCGTAATTTTTGAATGTTGAAAGATCTCTTTTTTGAAATGGACATTCTTTCAGAATATCAAAATTATATTTTTTAGGATAAATGATTTGAAAGTTTAATGCGCGTAAATTTGAAACAACATTTTTATCAAAATAAACGTCTTTGTACGTATCAACCGGAACGTTAAAATGTTCTGCTAAACGTTTGGTTTGTACTTCATGTTCGTTTCCTGCAAAAAGTCTTGCGGCTTTTACAGGCTTTTCTGTGTATTGTAAATAACACAAACAATCGTGCTGTAACTCTTCAAAAGTCAACGGTTTATTATTGAACGGATTCAAGGAAATACTCCAGGTTCCTGTCGATAATAAAACGAAAGGTTCGGTAAAGTTTATGGTATACGGAATTATCGCCGATGAACTATCGTGAAGTCCAGCGCCTAGTGCTAAACCGTCTTTTGTTTTGACAACATCTTTTCCGTAATAAAACGGCGGAATTTTACCCGAAATACCTTCACTTTTTAACCATTTATGGTATTTCATTTTTTTGAAATTCCAAAGATTGGTATGACACCCAACGCTTGTAATATCGGCGTAAGCTTCATTGGTTAAAAGAAAACTCAGAAATTGCGGCAGGTGTAAACAATATTGCACCTTTTTAAACAAGTCCGGTTTTTCTTCTTTTAAACGGTAAATCTGCATTCCTGAATTTAAGCTTCCCAAAACGGGAGAAGCTGTTTTTACGGCAAACGCTTCTTTTCCTTTGTATTTTTTATAAAAGTCGTTTTTTAAATCCTCCGGATAATCTTTTAAATAGTTATACAGAGGAGTTAAAACTTTTCCTTCTTTATCAATGTAGACAAAACTAGCACCGTAAGTACTAAAATTGATGGCTTTTAAAATATAATTGGTTAAAGCTTTAATTTCTGATAAACGCTCAAAAATCCAGTTTTTAAGCACTTCTATATCTTCGCAGGGAAAACCATCTTCGTCGACAGTTTCGTCAAAATTGACTGATTTCTCCCAAACAATTCTATAATTTTCATCAAATAAAAATACCTTTTTGTTTGTTTTACCAATATCAAAAATTGCAACTACATTCATTTTTTTAATTGTAAATTGTGAGTTGTGAATTGTGAATTACAGATATTAACTTATAATTCAAAACTCATAATTATAATCCCGTTGCCAATGTTTTTAATCCTCTTTCTCCAATAAGATTTTTTCTAACAGAAAGGCTTCTGTATAATTCTACTGGATTTAAAGCTGCTCCTGAACGTAAACGGGCTTCAGCAACAAGAGCGCGAACGTCTGTACGGAAAGCGTTTTGAAGAATTTCCTGTGCTTTTACTACATCATTTTCCTGCTGTGCTTGTTCTAATGCTTTTCTGTCAACGGAAAGTGCTTGTGCGTAAGCAATCATAATGGCTTCAACAGATTGTAATAAATCTTCTAACGGATCTTTGATGTTGTGCGATGCGTCGATCATCCAGCCTAAATCTTTGGCGTGGTTCATTCCTCTTGCGTCCATTCCTTCAACTAATTCATTGAAGATCAAGAATAATTGATATGGTTTTAAGGCTCCGGCAGTTAAATCGTCGTCACCGTATTTTGAATCATTAAAGTGGAATCCGCCCAGTTTGTTTTCCATTAATAATAAGGAAACGATCTGTTCGATATTAGCGTTTGGTAAATGATGTCCTAAATCAACTAAGGTTTGTGCTTTGTCTCCTAATTTTTTTACGTAAGAATAGGATTGTCCCCAATCTGCAACTGTTGTAGAATAAAAGTTAGGTTCGGCACATTTGTATTCTAAAAATAATTTCCAGTTTGAAGGTAATGCATCGTAGATTTCTTCTAAACTTTCTAAAGTGTTTTGATATGCTTTACGGAAGTTTAACTGTCCCGGAAAGTTAGAACCATCAGCAAGCCAAACGGTTAATGATTCTGATCCTAATTCGATTCCGTGTTTAATAACTTCAATATTGTGTGCAATAGCTTGTTTACGAACGGCTTTATTTACGTTTTGTAATGATCCGTATTTGTATGTATGTTCTGCATCTGCCTGATCCTGAAATGTATTCGAGTTCATGGCATCAAACTTTAAATTGTGCTGTGACGCTAATGTTTTGATTGCTTTATAATCTTGTGGAATATCCCACGGAATATGAAGCGAAATGGCTCCTGAAGCATTGTTTAATTTATGAAGCAACCCAACATCTTCAATTTTTTCTTCGATTGAACGTGGTTCTCCGCCTCCTGCAAAACGTCCGAATCTTGTTCCTCCTGTTCCTAAAGACCAAGATGGAATTGCGATTTGAAAATCGATTAGTTTTTTAATAATCGACTCTGTATTATCAATTTCTGATGCTGTAAAAACAAGTTTGTTTTGGTGTTTTTTTAATAATCCCTCGTTATGAGATTCGATGTGGTTTGATCCGATTAACATAGTTATTGATATTTTAATAGAGTTACAATATATGAATTTTATCCGTTTGGGTTTATTTTTCTAACACATAGAAACATAGTTTTTCTTTACGTTCAAAGGCGTTTCACTTGCATTAATAAACATAGCTCTGTGTGATGACTTGTCATCTTTTTAATCTTTACTCAAGAAAAAAAATCTATGTTTCTATGTGTTTAAAAAACTTCTGCTGATTAATTTATATAATCTAAACTCTGGTTTAACTTTACTATTTTATGGTAATTGGTCTGCTTATAAAAATGGGATGTCTAAAAAAATCTAACGTTCGAAAGAATTCGAACGCTAGACCACAAAAAACCACTTTTGCTTAAACAAACTTATAAAAAAACTTAAATATTTTTTATCTATAAAAGCCCATTGCAACGCCGCCGTCTACGTTTAAAGCGTTTCCTGTCGATTTGTTCAGGAAACCTCCAACAAACGCAAAACAAGCATTTGCGATATCATCCGGCAATATGATTTCATTCAATAACGTACGTTTTGCATAGTAAGCCGGTAATTCTTCTACCGTGATTCCGTATGCTTTTGCACGACCTTCTGCCCATCCTCCAGACCAAATGTTTGAATCTGAGATTACAGCATCAGGATTTACTGTGTTTACACGAATTTTATCTGCTCCTAATTCGGCAGCCATTAAACGTGTTAAATGCGCCTGAGCGGCTTTTGCAGAACCGTAACCCGGATTATTTGGACCGGCTACTACTGCATTTTTAGAAACAATGTTTACAATATCCCCTCCAAAACCTTGTTTGCGCATTACTTCGATTCCGGCTTTAGAAACAATAAATTGTCCTTTTACCAAAATATCATATAATCTGTCCCACTCTTCAAGAGTATGTTCTGCAATAGATTTTGAAATACTGATTCCTGCATTGTTCACAATAATATCAGCACCTCCAAAAGCTAAAGAAGCTTGGTCTAAAGCTAATTCTGTGCTTTTTTCATCCGTAACATTTAATAAAGTGCTTGAAACTGCATCTTTACCAAAAGCTTTAATAAATTCAGCTGTTGCGCCTTCTAAACGTTCTTCGTTGATATCGTTGATTACTACACAAGCACCTTCCTGAGCAAATTTCTTAGCGATAGCTTTTCCAATTCCGCCCGCAGAACCTGTAATTACAGCTACTCTTCCAGACAATGCTTTTGGTTTTGGCATACGCTGTAATTTAGCTTCTTCTAACAACCAATATTCGATATCGAATGCTTCCTGATGCGGTAATGAAGTATATTCTGAAACTGCTTCTGCGCCTTTCATTACATTTACTGCATTGATATAATATTCTGATGCCAAACGTGCCATCGTTTTATCTTTTGCAAAAGTGAACATTCCTACTCCAGGATATAAAATTACCACCGGATTTGGGTCACGCATTGCAGGAGAATTTGATTTCTTGCAGGCATTATAATAGTCTTTGTACATCGCACGGTAAGCCTCAAAAGCAGGAGCTAATTTTGCTTTTACCGCATCAACATCTGATAAATCTTCGTTTGGATCTAATGTTAAAACCAGCGGACTAATTTTTGTTCTTAAAAAGTGATCCGGACAAGATGTTCCTAATGGAGCTAATTTTGATAAATCATTAGAGTTAATGAATTCCAATACTCTTGCATCATCTGTATAATGTCCAATCATTTGACGCTCTGATGAACAGAAACCTCTTAAAATCGGGGCTACTTTTGCTGCTTTTAATTTGCGGTCTGCTTCTGGAAGGCTTTCGATTTTTTGACCTCCAAAAACCGGACGTTTTTTACCGTAGTTATTTTCTAAATATTCGGCACATTTCTCGATTACTTCCAGCGTATTGATATAACTTTCGTATGCAGTATCTCCCCAGGTAAAAAGACCGTGAGAACCTAACATGATCCCGCGTAGTTTTTTTCCTTTTTTAGCAGCTTCTTCTAAACAGCTTCTTAATTGAAGCCCTAAGTCAAAACCCGGACGCTGCCAGCCTACCCAGCCAATTTCTCCGTCAAATAATTCTTCGGTGATTTTTGCTCCGTCTTTTGCAGCAGCGATTGCAATTGCCGCATCAGGATGCAAGTGATCAATATGTTTGAATGGTAAAAAACCATGTAAAGGCGTATCGATAGATGGTGCTTTTGAAGCCAGATCGAAAATACAATGATTGAATAATTCTACCATTTCATCTTCAAACTCGATTCCTTTGTAAACATTTTCCAGATTACGTAATCTGTCTAAATACAATGCTGCACAGCCAGATTTTGTCAATGTACCAATATCTCCTCCAGAACCTTTAATCCACATAACTTCTGAACTTGCTCCTGTTAACGGATCATTGTCTGTAATTTTTACAGAAGTATTTCCTCCTCCATAGTTAGTCAATCTTAAATCGGCTCCTAAAAGGTTCGAACGATAAATGAAAAGCGCTACTTCATCTCCTGCTAATGCTGCTGCTTTAGCTTCATCCCAAAGATAGCTCACATGCTTAAAATTCATATTTTTTGTATTTGTATTTGACATTGTTATCATATATTTTTTCAAGTATTTACAAAGAATTCCCAATTCCGACTAAAATGATCGAAAGCATTATCAATCCGATTCCCCAGATAAAAGTCCTGAATGTTTTTTGCGAAACACCCTGCCACTCTTTCAAATAGAATCCCCAAAAATTTGCTGTTAAAATAATGGTTGCCATATGCAGAATCCATGAGCTTGCTCCGTTTCCTAATTTGCTTTCGCCCATTCCGTAAAAGAAAAACTGCAAAAACCACATTGTACCGGCAAGTGCTGAAAAAAGCACATTTTTTGTAATTGGAGTTGCTTTATTGGTATAATCTCCAATCGTTTTATTTTTAAAATTTAAATAGATACACCAGATAAAATTGGTGGTTAAACCTCCCCAAAGCAAAACAATATAGGTTACATTATTTTGAAACAATGGGTTACAGCCATTTATTACTGCCTGTTCTGCCATTGGTTTTCCGGCTTCGATTCCGTAGTTAAAAAAAGAACTTAAAATTCCAGAAATTACCGCAATTATTAAACCTTTTACAAGACTGAAATCTTTGTCTTTATCTTCGTGACCAACAGCAAAATCTTTTTCTTTTAGGATTCCGGCTTTTCCAGAAATTGCAATTCCTAAAAGACAGACTGCAACGCCTAGTAAAACCAATCGTCCGCCAGAACTTGCCAGCATTTCGCTAAACGAAATTTTACCTTCTGTTGGATATAAATCATAATATATAGAAGGAACCAAAGCTCCAAATGCAGAACAGAACCCTAAAATGATCGAATTTCCAAGTGACATTCCTAAATAACGAACGCCAAGACCGTATGTTAATCCGCCAATTCCCCAAATCAATCCCATTGAAAAAGTAAAGGTTTTGATGGCTGGTGACGCTGTTACAATAATTTCAGTAAAATTTGGAATCGTTAAATAGGCAGCAATTGGCGGTACAATTAACCAGGAAAAAAATCCGCCTACAAGCCAGTAGCTTTCCCAAGCCCAATCTTTAACTTTTTTAAAAGGCATATAAAAACTACCTGAAGAAAATCCTCCGATAGAATGAAAAATGATTCCTAATAATGATTCCATTTAATAATTTGTTTGTGGTTAATTGCGATAGTTAATTTCGTTTTGTAAAATAATATAATGTAAAAAAGAAAACTGTCCTGTACTATCCTTTATGATTCGTGTATTTTTTGTTAAAAGTGCGCATTAATTGCAAAGATCAATGCAATTGTATTGGAAAAATAAATTTAAAAACGCTACTTTAGCAATCGATTTCGTAATTATTATTTTCTCTAGTCGATATAACACCCTGAAAATAAAGAGTACTTTTATTTTATCGTTATTGTTTGTAAGGAAAGTAGTAAAATCAATATATGAAGCAGTTTTTAGGATTGTTTTTTATAAAATTATAATTAAAAAAAATTGTTTCATGCCCCAAAACCTGAAACAGATTGCAAAATAGCAGCATGATTAAATTAATTAAAATAGATGAAGATTCGAGGGTTCCAAAATACAAACAAATTGTTGACTCGATTTTGCAGAATATTGCTAACGGAAATTTAAAAATCAACCAAAAAATTCCTTCTATAAACAGTTTCAGTGAAGAGTTTTACATGTCGCGCGATACGGTTGAAAAAGCATACAATATTTTAAAGGAAAGAAAAATCATTTCTTCGATTAGAGGAAAAGGATATTATATTACCCGAACAAAACTGGAATCGAAAGTAAATATTTTGTTCTTGTTTAATAAACTGAGCGCTTATAAAATGAAAACCTACAGCTCGTTTATTGATACTCTTGGTGCGAATGCGCATACTGATCTTCATATTTACCATTGCGACGAAACGCTGTTTTTAAATTTACTGGATAAGTTTGAAGGGGCTTATGATTATTATGTTATTACAACGCATTTTAAAACAGATGAATTAAAACATTTGAGTTTTACGGATGAAGTTGCCAAAGCGATTCAGAGAATTCCGGAAGAGAAATTGGTTTTAATGGATAATATCAAACTTTCCCATGAAGGTGAAATCATTAAAATTTATCAGGATTTTGAAAATGACATTTACAATGCACTGAAAGAAGGTTTAACAAAAATCACCAAATACAAAAGATTAATTTTAGTTTATCCTGATAAAGCTGTTTATCCGTATCCGAGAAGAATTCTGCATGGTTTTAGAAAATTTTGTGTGGAACACGAAATTAACTTTGAGATTCTTAGTGAAGTATATGATGATATGATTCTTAAAAAAGGGGATTTATTTATTACTATTGAAGAATCTGATCTGGTGAATTTAATGAAACAAATTCGTGATGAGGAATATGTTTTAGGGAAAGATATCGGCGTAATCTCTTATAATGATACGCCTTTAAAAGAATTACTGGGCATAACCGTAATGTCTACCGATTTTAATATTATGGGAGAAACTGCTGCCAGAATGATTTTGAATAAAGAAAAAGGGCAGTTTAAAGTTCCTTTTAATTTTATTGATAGAAATTCTATTTAAGATGCTGAGATTCTGAGATGCTAAGATTCTAAGTTTTTTCTTTAGATTCTGAGATTCTAAGTTTTTTTTTGCCGAGGATTAAAACAAAAAAATCTGCAATAAGGTTTTTATTTCTCATTGCAGATGATTAGATAGTTTATTTGATGCTTTTATAAAGTTGCCATGTCGATTACGAATCTGTATTTTACATCGTTTTTCAGCATTCTTTCATAAGCTGTCGTAATGTCTTTGATGTCGATTAATTCGATGTCTGCAACAATATCATGTTCGGCGCAAAAGTTTAGCATTTCCTGAGTTTCTGCTATTCCTCCGCAGGCAGATCCTACAATACTTTTACGTCCGCCTAATAATGAAAAAGCGCCTAAAGCTCCATCCAGATGAATTCCTTCTACCGGAACGCCTACGCAAATATGAACTCCATCAATATTAAGTAAAGACAGGTAAAAATTAAAATCGTGGTCTGCTGCTACTGTATCTACAATAAAGTCGAAAGAACTCTTTACTTTTTCAACTTGCGCCGCATCTTTCGTTACCACAAAATGATGTGCACCCAATCTTTTTGCATCAACTTCTTTTTGTGGAGAAGTACTCAAAATAGTAACTTCAGCTCCCAGAGCAACTGCAAATTTTACAGCCATGTGTCCAAGACCTCCCAAACCAAGAACAGCAACTTTGTGTCCTTTACCTATTTTCCAGTGTTTTAATGGCGAATAAGTTGTGATTCCTGCGCATAATAAAGGCGCTGTTGCTGCTAAGTCTAGTGTTTCCGGGATGTGAACCGTAAAGTTTTCATGGGTTACAATAGAGTTAGAATAGCCTCCATATGTTGGTTTGCCGTCTCCAAATTTGTCAAGACCGTTATAAGTAGGAACAACACCTTCACTGCAATATTGTTCCAATCCGTCTTTACAATGGCCGCATTCTCCGCATGAATTAACCATTGTACCAATTCCGGCAAGATCGCCTATTTTGAATCCTTTAACGTGATCTCCCACTTTTGTGATACGTCCTACTATTTCGTGGCCAGGAACCATTGGGAAAATTCCCGGAAACCATTCATTGTTAATTTGTGCAAGATCTGAGTGGCAGACTCCACAATATAAAATTTCGATTTGTACGTCATGCGCTCCAACTTCCCTTCTCTCGAAATTCCATGGAGCCAGCGTTTCATTTGCACTTTGTGCCGCATATCCTTTTACTGCAATCATTGTTTATAGGTTTAGTGTTATAATCGTTGCAAAGTTATTGGCAGCACCTATCATCAAAGATGTGTTTATCAAATAGAAAGCTGAAAAAATCAAATATATCAAACAGCAAACGTTTCTTTGATTTTTACAGCTTTCTATTTGATATTACCAATTTACTTGTATTCGATTTTATACCTTTGTACTATATTTACATAAAGCAATTTTAAGGCTATAAGTAGCTGTTAAAAAAGCAATTAGAATAATTTTGGAATTAAATGAAGGAAATTGATTTACATAAGGATCTCAAAAATGACAGCAGGGTTTTTATGCCCGGATTGTTTGATAAAGACATCAAAAATTTTAATGTGCTTTACATAAAACACAATACAGATGATAAATTCAATTGCAAGCCTTTCAACAGAAAATCTCTCTATAAAATAAGTTTATTAAAAGGCAGAACAAAGCTGTATTATGCCGATAAAACAATGGAGTCTGATTGTGCTTTATTATTCACTAATCCTAATATTCCTTATTCCTGGGAACATATCGATTCTGAGCAGTCTTCTTATTTTTGCATTTTTACCGATGAGTTTTTTGATCAGTTTGTAAATATCAAAGATTATCCGGTTTACAAGCCTGGCAATGTTCCGCTTTTTCATTTAAATGAAGAGCAATATGTTCAGTTTGAAAATATCTTCAAACAGATGCTGCACGAAATTACTTTGGAATTCAGCTATAAATATGATTCACTTCGAGCCATGCTGCTTCAGCTTATTCTTACGGCACTAAAATTGGAACCGGCCGCCTACCAGCGATATAATGACTCAAATGGTTCCCAAAGAATAAGTTCTATTTTTATGGAACTCCTGGAAAGACAATTTCCTATCGAATCACATATGCAGCGAATGGAATTTCGTTACCCAACTGAATTTGCACATCAATTATCCATACATGTCAATCACCTCAATCACGCTTTAAAGCAGGTAACAGGAAAAACAACAACACAACTTATAGCCGAAAGGATTATGCAGGAAGCGAGAAGCCTCCTACAGCATACGGATTGGAATATCTCTGAGATTGCGTGGTGTCTGGGTTTTGATGATCTTCCTCATTTTATTAATTTTTTCAAAAGAAGTCAGCAATTAACTCCAAAAACCTATCGCAGGGAAAGCAATATTTGATTTTTTCAGCTTAAACCACATTTCTTTTTAATAGTTTTGAGGTATGAAAATCAGATTTCCAGATCTTATTTTGCATCCAAAACAAAAACTTCTATTTCATCATCAATGATACAAAACTACCTTACGGCTATTCTCTGCTTATTTTTATCGCTTAAAACATTTGGTCAGACCACAAATCAAGATGCCAGTAAACGGGTTTTAAATGCTCCTGAAAGTGTCTATAAAAAATTTCGCGATGCCGGAATGAATCCTGTAAATCACGAATTGACTGAAAATGAAAGAGCAAAGGTTGAAAAAGCATTCTCTTTTTTACCGCCTCTGCATCAGAAAATCTTAAAAACAAATTTGCATAGTATCAGTTTTATGGATAATATGCCTAATACTGCTCTTACATCCACTCTTGAAAATCAAGATGGTGTAAAAATGTTCAATATTACTTTTCGGGCTGGTATACTCAACGAAACAATTTCTCAATGGGCTACTGCAAAAGAGCTTATTTGCTATGATCGTTCAACAAATCCCGATTATGAAGTCCGTATCGAAGCCGGCGAAATGGATGCATTTCTTTATGTCCTGCTTCACGAAGCTACGCATGTTGTTGACGCTGTCCTTAAACTAACGCCGCATCCTCTTGAGAAAGATACTCTAATGGAACCAACGGTTTTTACGGAATCTATTTGGTACAAAATGAATATTCCTGTGGAAAAGTTTATCGATCCTTTACTTGAAAAAACTCGTTTTAGAGGCGGAAGTCCGTTACCTGTAGAAATGGCTCCCGAAGTATACGCAAAGCTGCAAAAAACGCCCTTCCCTTCTTTATACGCAATGGCAAGCTGGTTTGAAGATATTGCCGAACTGGAAACAATTTATCATCTAACGCAAAAAATGAATCAGCCGTTTTATATCACAGTTAAAAAAAATAATGCCGAAATATTTCACTTCGAACCTCTAAAAAATGACCTGGTAAAAAACCGATTAAAACAACTTACTGTTTTTTACGAAGTATAACCGAATAAAAAGCATACCAATCCCAACCTTTTTACAATTTATTATATCATTATAATAAAAGTAAGTCTATGAAAAATATACTTTATGTATTGCTGATTCTGTCTTGTATCCTTTTTAATTCCTGCAAAGCAAAATTAAAATATTACGCTTTTTCAGATACGCCTTATTCTATATTTATGAAAAGTACTAAAAGCGGTGTAATGGTTACTTCTACCAAACAAGTTCTTATTCCGCCAAACTATGAGGCAATAGATCGGTATTTGGTTGGTGAAACTTACCCGCCAACATCAAAGCAGATTTTTTATATTGGATATTCTCCGCTAGATACCATTACATGGACTTCCAAAAGTTTTCTATTTAATGTAAATGGCAAGTTGATATATACCTTTAATGAAGGTGAAAGTATAAAATCACTTTTTCACTATAATAAACAGCTTTACCTTATAACTAAAAAACAATTTTTAGGTGAACCAACAATTCCCGAGCAGACCAATCTTATAAAATTTGATGACAAATTACTTCGTTTAGATGATAATAAAGCGAGTGAAATTTGTAGTTATCCTGTAATAACACATCTTGATAAAAATATGATTTATCTTAATAGCGACAATCAATTTGGATATTTCGATCTCAATACAGATAAAAAGATTCTATTAAAATTGTACAAAGATTTTCAAAGCTATTTATATGTAAAAAAGAAAAATGAAATTTGGGCTCAGAAAAGCAATTCAGAAACCGGAAAACCCAATCCATATTATGATACCGTTATTGACAGTACATTAAACGTAAAACCTAATACTGCCAAAAATGTGCTAATGGCTTATGACAAATATTATTTTTCGCAAACTGAAAAAGGGATTCAAATTGTTGATTTTGATGGAACAGTTTCGCCATTTGCTTATCCTTTTCTTGAGCCTGTAAAACATAGAGTAGCACATTATGCCAATATTCACCCAGCTCATGATTACATTGTAGACAAACTTTTTGCCTTTTCACCTCAAAAAAAAGGAGATATAATAGGTATTATAGATCAAAGCGGAAAGATTATCCTGCCTGCCGAATTTAATCTAATAGCCATGCAGACAATACATTATTATTATCAGCCAAGTGAGGAGCTACGAAATTTTTTCAAGGAAAATAAATTATTAAACTTTTACTATTTTACGGTTAAAAACGAAGATACCCATGATGTATATGCTTTGTACAATCAAGAAGGTCAGGAAATCATAAAATTAAAAGAAGACAAAAAAGATCGTTGGACGTATCAGTTTGATTTAATGGAACAAAATCGACTGCAAATTAAGTTTCAATGCAGTAATAAAACTAAAATATATGATTTAAAAACCAAAGAATTAATTGCTGTTGGGCCAAGGCAATGGTAAGTTTTTTTTAGAGGTAATAAGGTGCTAAAATTCTGAGATACCAAGGTTTTTAAAACCTATATTAAAGCAAAAAAAACCTCGTCGGTTGACGAGGTTTTAGTTGTATTATTTTTTTGATTCTTCGATAGAAACTTTTCTGAACTCTTTTAAAAGTTTTTCGATTTCTAAAGTAGCTTTACGTGCTCTTGGTCCTGCAGCTTTGATACCTTTTTCAGTTAAAGATTCAGCTTCTGCTTTGAATGTGTCAATTTCGGCGTTGATTTTTACTAATAGATCTTTCATGCTTATAATTATTAAATTAAGGCGCAAAAATAGAAGTTTGATTGATAGTTACAACATATTTGCTGTTAAAATTATCATTGTTTTTTGTACTTTAAATTAACCTAAAATTTACGAATCACATTTTGCTAAATCATCTTTCCGCAACAAACTATTAATCAGACAATTATTATCAAAACAAAATTTAAGAACTTATTTAGACATGTTTTAAAATAGGTTTATAAAAAAATAAAATGGTTTTAAAGTATAAGATTTTCGCTTAAATTTTTATTTCGCCACTGAGAATGTGTGGAATTTTTCCCCAATTGATTGTCTATTTAAAGGCAGAACTTCAAAATACAAGTCAAATATTATGATTTTGTTATTATATATCTTAAATGACGTTAATATCAAACTTATTTTATACTTATCTTAATTTTAGCCGAAAGCTGCTTTGCTAAATTGGTTACATAATTGGTGAAGTAAACAGAATCCTTAAAGTTTCCATCTGCACTTAATTCCCATCCCGCTATTGGATAATAACTAATTTCCTCGTTGTTTTTTGTTTTCAGTTTTATTAAATAAGAATCTGTCTGCTGTCCTGTTTTTGGTGCTTCCATATATCCTTTGTAAACATTTTTGGGAATAATAACAGCAGTTCCTAAAATCCATTGACGTTCATAGGTCAATTTATCATGTTGTATAAAACACACAAAATCTCCAGCTTCAATTACCTGCAGCGGGTTTTGGTTGTTAAGATTAGAAAGCGTTACGAGCAGCATTTCGTTTCCTTTTAAACCATTCAGCGAAACTGTATTTTTATAACCATACATTCCCGGCCAGATTGAAGTGGTTTCCTGTGCCTGATATTTATTTCCCGAAGCTTCCCAATTTTGATACGTATAACTTAAAACCGAATTTACCGGACCTTCACTAACGATTTTAAAAGTTGTTTTTTCAATATTATTTAAAGTGTCCGCTGCAAGTATTCCCAGTCTGTTGATTTTATTATCATTAGTCAATAAAGCAAATCCTCCTAAACCAGCCGAATTTCCAACAGGAAAAATATCTCTTCCCCAGTCATACATTACATGATAATTGTCTTCAACAGCACCTTTGCTGTTAATTCCAACATCTTCCGGCGTTATTCCGGGCAATTTTTTCCCAAAGACATCTTTTGAGTTTCTTCCATCCAGATAATGTCTGAACCCTACTTTATCATTCTCCCAGGTTGGTCCATCTGTTTGGTATTTTTGATAACCTAATTTTTTATGAACCTGGTCTGCCATTAAAACTTCCTGCGTATCTGGATGAACAGGAAGGTTCTTTCCTTCTCTTTTTCCAAATCGAACGCTTGTTTTTATTGGATATTTAGGATCTTTCTGCGACCAATTCAGCACTATTGTTTTTTCTTCATTTGGAGAAAAATCGGTTACAAAAAAAAGTTCATCCCATTTTCCATCACCGTTTAAGTCATTAACCTGTGCGGGAATTGTATCATTCTTAAAAAGCAATACCGGATAACTTCCTAAATCTTTATTTAGTGTAAGCTGATTTCTTTTTACAGCAATCGCTTTTTGAAATAATTCGATATCAGAATTGTTTTTTAAAACAATTCTATTTTCTTTAGAAAGTTTTTGCTGCGCCTGACAAGACGCAAAAATTAGTGTAGAGAATGCAATCGAAGTGCAAAGATTGATTGTACTTTTCATTTTTTTTTATTTTAAACCCATTCAGGCATTTGAAATTAATTTATCTGATTCCTTTTTTAAGGTTTTCTAAAGTTTTATCATCTAAAACTTTAATTTGATTTACTACTATTTGTGCAATCGTTTTGGCACCTAATAAAGAAAGATGCGTATCATCTGCTTTATCTTTATCATAATAGGCATTTTCACCTGCTTTGAAATGCAAATGCAGTTCTTTTGATTTTTCTGGCCCGTAAGATTGTTCTAAAACTTCGGTATAATATTCTAAATCAATAAAAGGGACTTTATATTCCTGCGCCGTTAAACGGGTTTCTAAAGGATAATCTCCGTGTGTAGGAACTAATACTCTTTTTTCATTAAAGTTACGTCTCGCAATTGAAGTTAACAAAATAGGGATTGCTCCTTTTTCCCTGCTTTCTTTTACAAAACGAATTAAGTTATATCTATACGCAGTATGCGGGTTAGTGTAACGGGCAGAATCTTCTATTTTTTCATCGTTATGTCCAAATTGTATAAAGACATAATCGCCTTTCTTTAGTTTTTTATAAATGGAATCCCAGCGTTTTTCGTTAATAAAACTTTTTGTGCTTCGGCCATTTACAGCTTTGTTAACCACAACGATATCGTCTTTAAAAAAAGGCTGTAAAACTTGTGCCCAGCCATGCTCTGGATTACGCTCCGGATCTTTTTTGTTTGCCATTGTCGAATCGCCAATACAATACACTGCTGTTTTTTGTGCGAAACAAGCTGATGTGATTAGTAATAAGATTAAGATGTATTTCATTTTAGATTTTAGATTTTAGATTTTAGATTTTAGATTTTAGATTTTAGATTTTA
>NZ_JBMDIY010000046.1:0-48890 GCF_057808895.1 Flavobacterium sp. FG68 | reverse complement strand
CTAAAGTTAAGATTTAGTTCTTAACTAGAACTCCATGCTAAGTTAGCACATCCAGTAGAACAATACCACCGGCGGAAGAGGAATGAAAAAAACGGGTAAAGATTTTAAGGTTGATGAGTTTTGTCATATCACAAATTTAGGGTTTTCAATTTACCCCTGCAAATTAGTAAAGCTGCCAAATAGCCTGGCTCATTTTTGGGCATCTCAAAAATCTTTATAAAAAAAGCAAATGCATCGAATTCTTACGTCCTATATTTTTGCTGATTCAAATAAAGACGAAGAAGTTTTTTAACTCAACAAGGGTATTTAAAAAATTGTATTCAAAAAAACACCCAAAACTTTGCTGCAATAAAAATAAAGTTTAATTTTACATCTCAATAGGAAATGGTGTTCTTCCTAACCCAACCGCTTGTAAGAGCTGATGACGCCTGATTATAGTAATGTATTGTACATTTAATCAGGATAATTATGACTAATCGTAAGCAAAAGAAATCAGCAGGTAAAAAAACTCAAATTCGTTTCAATCTATTTTTAAGAAAATTCCCGGCAGTCCCCTATATTATTAAATGGTTTTTTATCTGTTTAATATTAGGTATTTGTATAGGATCCGCTTCTGCAGGATTTTTAATATCTCTTGACTGGGCAACTAATTTCAGGGAAAATCATTTATGGCTGATTGCACTTTTGCCTATTGGAGGTTTACTGATTGGGCTGCTTTATCATTATTTAGGCAAAGACATTGAAGCCGGAAATAATCTGCTTATAGACAGCATCCACGATCCCAAGGAAATTATTCCCTTTAGAATGGCTCCATTTGTCTATATGGGAACCATTACAACCCATTTTTTTGGCGGTTCGGCTGGCCGTGAGGGAACAGCATTGCAAATGGCAGGAGCTATTGCAGATCAGTTTACAAAGCCCTTTAAGCTCAATCCGAGCGAACGTAAAATATTGCTGATCTCAGCCATAGCAGCAGGTTTTGGCTCCATTTTCGGCACCCCGCTGGCAGGGGCTGTATTTGGCTTAGAAGTATTTTTAATCGGCAAAATAAAATACGACGTCATCTTTCCGGCATTTGCATCAGCAATTCTTGCCGATTTAGTTACCAGTCTCTGGCAGGTTAAACACACCCATTACCATATCGATATCATTCCCCATATCGCAGCACTTCCTATTATTTACAGCATTTTAGCAGGTATTGCATTTGGCTTGTGCGCGGCTTCATTCAGCAAAACCATACATTATGTTTCGGCTGTTTTTAAAAGCAAAATCACCTATGCTCCCCTTCGCCCCTTTATTGGCGGTATAATTGTTTGGGCAGCTGTATTTGTAATGGGCACCACAAAATATATAGGTTTAGGAATTCCCACAATCGTGGCATCCTTTGACCACCAGCTTCCATTCTATGATTTTGCTTTAAAAATGGCATTTACAATTCTCACCCTTTCAGCCGGTTTTAAAGGCGGAGAAGTGACCCCTTTATTTTTCATCGGTGCTGCCCTGGGGAGTGCTTTATCGCTCTTTATCCCACTGCCTACCGGTCTTTTGGCCGCAATGGGATTTACAGCCGTTTTTGCAGGTGCTGCCAATACACCCCTGGCCTGCATTTTAATGGCAATTGAACTCTTCGGGGCAGAATGCGGTATTTATGCCGCTATTGCCTGTGTGGTTTCCTATCTGCTCTCCGGTCACAATAGTATCTATAGCAGACAAGTGGTTGGAGAACCTAAAAATTCTCGTTTTGAAAGTTATTGTGGAAAAAAAATTAATCAATTATAAAAGGATGAATCTAAAAAAAACGCAAAACAGTAATATCTTTATTCCATAAAACAAATTAATATAAAAATCCAGCTCTTTAAAGTTTTCTTGATCCTCTTTATAACAATTACGAACCTTGTCTTTAAATTTTAAACTGCATGAAAATTAAATCTAAAATATTCAACACTGATAATTCCAAAACTACCATACTGATCAGGCTCATGACAGGAGCCGTATTTCTTTCCGAAGGCATCCAGAAATTTCTATTCCCTGAAACCTTAGGTGCCGGCCGCTTTGCGAAAATTGGACTGCCCGCCCCTGAGTTTTTAGCGAATTTTACAGGATGCTTTGAAATTATCTGCGGCATTCTGGTTTTACTAGGTCTATTTGTAAGGGCTGCCAGTATTCCGTTAATCATCATTATGATTTCTGCCATAGCCATAACAAAAACGGAAATTTTAATAGATAAAGGCTTCTGGAAAATGCTTCACGAGAGCAGAACCGACTGGGCCATGCTTTTAGGCAGTATTTTTCTTTTAATAAAAGGCTCAGGCTCATGGTCCCTAGACAAAAGATGGTTCTATGATGAATAACAAAACTCCTTTAAAAGAGATTGCAAAACTTTTTCTCAAGCTTGGAGCAATTGGTTTTGGCGGTCCTGCAGCTCATATCGCCATGATGCAGCAAGAAGTAGTTGAAAAAAGAAAATGGCTCACCCAGCAGCACTTTCTGGACTTAATCGGCGCAACAAATTTAATACCCGGCCCAAACAGCACCGAAATGGCAATTCATATCGGACATGAAAAAGCAGGCTGGAAAGGCCTGATTACTGCGGGAATCTGCTTTATTTTTCCCGCGGTAATCATTACAGGATTTTTCGCCTGGCTGTATAAAGAATACGGTCAGATTCCAGAAGTTAAACCTTTTATATACGGCATAAAGCCCGCTATTATTGCCGTTATATTGTCTGCGGTTTTTCCACTGGCAAAAAAATCCATAAAAACAATCCAGCTGGGAATTATCGCGGCTGCAGTTTTGCTTCTTTCACTGCTGAAATTCAACGAAATATTTTTGATGTTTGGTGCCGGAGTGCTGGCCGTGCTGCTTTATTATTTCAAGCTCGAGAAGAATAATAACCTTCATTCCTTTATTCCTCTGGCGCTTTTTCAAATTTCGGATCATCGTTTCTTCTCGGCATTAAACTGGAATTTATTCTTGATTTTCTTAAAAATTGGTGCCATTTTGTATGGAAGCGGTTATGTGCTTTTCGCTTTTCTCGATGCTGAATTAGTTGCTGCGGGGCTTTTGTCCAGAACACAATTAATTGATGCGATAGCTGTCGGTCAGTTTACACCCGGTCCGGTTTTCTCAGCAGTAACTTTTATCGGCTGCCAGATTAATGGTTTTTCAGGAGCTTTATTTTCAACCATTGCCATTTTCTTACCCTCTTTTGTTTTTGTGGCATTACTAAACCCGCTGGTAAAAAAAATGCGGCATTCTCAATTGTTTTCTGCATTCTTAGATGCTGTAAATGCGGCATCCATAGCCATTATAATTTCCATTTGTCTGGAAATGGGAAGCGAAACTATTGCCGGCTGGCGCACTGTCTTAATTGCTTTATTAAGCATTGCCATACTATTTAAATACAAGAAAATCAACAGCGCTTTTATAGTTTTAGCTGGTTCTATAACGGGATATCTGCTGACTTTTGTCTAAATTTTGAAAATTAAATAAGCAGGATAAATGATCTAAACTCTACACCTGAGCAGGCTCCTGGTTTACTGTCATATTCTGCTGTTAAATAGTGGCAGAAGAGTTTTTAGTTATCACAATTATAAAATTACTAATTACTATTACCCGGCACTCTCACTTGATACTAATATAGGAAAGCCTTTAAGATAATTATCTTAGAGGCTTTATTTTGCAATTTCAATACTTCTTCCCATGCCCCGGAAACCAGTAATAATAGGAGTTAGAGCACCACAGTGCTATGTCCGTTTTTATCTTAATTCATTGCTTTCTAATTTTTGAATCATTGCTTTTGCCGATTTTGAACCCGGATCTAATTCTAGAGCTTTTCTATAGGCCTGCAATGCTTTTTCTTTATCATGATCTGCAAAATAAGCTTCTCCCAAACTGTCCCAGCAATTCGAGTCATTGGGAAATAATTTTACATTCTCCTGAAATACAATGAGCCCATTATCAATTTGTTTATCTTGTAAAAACGCGTAGCCAATTTTGTTTAAAACAGTATTTTTATTTCTTTTGAATGTTTTTTTAACAGCATCTACATAAGCATACACAAAAGCGTCTTTTTCATCAGTTTTTATGTCAGGCTGAACACCTTTTGCTTCCCAGTTAGTTTTTGTAACCGGATTAATCGGTTGTAAATAAGGCACTGATATTGTGAATTCGTTATCTATATTAATTCGTTTTGTTCTATTAGCGCCGCCTTTAGTGATTTCTCCTACTACTGTTGCCCTGTCCAAATGTTTTAATGTGTAAGTAAATGCTTCTGCCGCCGAAAAAGTATGCTTACTGGTTAGAATATAAAGCGGCTTGTCTGCACTTCGTTTTCCGTTTATATTTTCAAACGAATACAGCTGCGTTTTTTCATTGGTTTCTCGTTCATAAAAATCACTTAATAAAACAGGTTTTTCATCAAAGAAGTAACTCGATAATAACTGCATCATACTGGGAACACCGCCTCCATTAGCACGCAGATCGATAATGACTGCATTAGTATTGCTTAAAAAATTCATTGCAGCTGCAGCTGTTTCTTCTGCATATTTTACATCTGCAAATTGGTTTAAATTTAAATAGCCAATATTTCCGTCCAATATTTTTACCTCTTTAAATCCGTAATTAATTTCGGCCATTTGCAAAGCCATTCTTTTCTCCATTTCTAATTGCGCTTCCTGAGAAATAACATTCTTTTCCTTGGCAATATGCTCGGGTTCAAATCGAACTTTTAGATGCAAATCTTTGCTAATTTGCTGTAAATCTTCGGTCAGTATTTTAGAGAACTCATCAGGACTCGCAACTTCTTTATATTTATTAGATTTTAAATTTTTATCCAGTTCAATTGTCATTCTTTTTGACAAATCTAGATCGATATAAGATTTTTCAATATGAGTTTTTATTGCCGATACAATGGCCTTTTTCTCTTTTGTATCCAATAGCCGTTTACTGTCTTGTGCCATTGCGTTTTGTACAATTAAAAATAGTGTCAGAAGGATCATTTTAAAATAGTTTTTCATAATGTTTTATTTTTAAATATTTATAATTTACAGCAAACCTATCTGTAAACTAAAATGGTTTAAAACTTCTTTCATGAACCTTTAAATAGTTAGCACATACAATTAATTTGTATAATCAAATCTAGTTGAAGTCGAAAATATTAGCGTTTATGTTTCATTTAAGTGAATTGATGCACATTGTAGAGGAAAAAAGTCAATTTTTGTTAATTTTGACTCATGACTGAATTTCTTAAAAAGTACAAAGCTTTTATCTATGGATTGGTGATCCAAAGGATAATGGCGGCTGTTTTGTTACATTTTCATTTTATTTACATAGATAATACCGCACTATTGTCCAACACATTGAGTTTCATTTTTAGCTGGCTGATAATCTCACTGCCTATCCATTATTTTTCATTTTTAAAACAGCATAAAGCCACTAGTTTAAAGTTACTTGTCTTGATTGTCATTTTTCTGGCAATCATTGTAAACGATATGAATTCGAAAATAATTGATAATCCAATAACATTTGTAGGATTAGCTGGTGTTGGATTATCTTTTTTCTCCATTATAGCATCCTCCTATTTTAAGAAGCATGGCTTGATTCTAATCGGTTTTTATGTTCTGGCCTTAGGCTATTTCTATTATATAAGGGTTTATACCAAAGATGTAAATAATTATTTTCAGCAGGAAAAAGAGATTAAAATAATCCTGACGCTTCCCTTTTTTATGTTACTTTTCATATGGTTTTATCAGCAATGGAAATGGCTCAAAACAATTGAGTCCAAAAAAGCCAAAGCAGAGTTATCCCTACTCAAAAGCCAGATCAATCCGCACTTTTTTTTCAATACTTTAAATAATCTATATGGTTTAATAATAGAAAAATCTGATGATGCTCCTAACGTCGTCTTAAAATTATCTGACATAATGCGCTATACCATTTATATGGGAAAAGAAGATATCATACCAATAAAGGATGAGATAGAATATTTAAAGAATTACATTGATTTACATAAAATACGATATCAAAAAAGTGTCGATATTTCTTTTAATCATGAGGGGAGAGCTGAATACAAAATTGCGCCGTTACTATTTATTATTCCCTTAGAAAATGCTTTTAAGCATGGAGTAGAGCGTTTAACGGAAGATGCTTATATTCACATTAATATAAAAACTGATAATGGCCTAATCTGTTTTGATATTGAGAATAACTTTGAAGCGCGGGAATCTCAAACTCCCGGTATTGGATTAAACAATTTAAAACAGCGTTTGAAACTATTATATCCTAATAAACACCAAATGAAAATTGACATTACAGATTCTATTTATAAATTACAGCTAAAAATAGAAATGACATGATATACTATTTAATTATAGATGATGAACCTATTGCACATCGTATTATTGAAAACTATTGCGAAAACTTGACGCATTTGAAAAAGAAAGGAAATTGCTATAATGCCTTTGAAGCTATAGAATTCTTAAATGAAAATGCAGTCGACTTGTTATTTTTAGATATCAATATGCCTAAATTATCCGGCTTCGATTTTTTAAAAACATTACCCAATCCACCTAAAATAATAGTGACCTCAGCCTATAAAGAATTTGCTTTAGAAGGTTATGAACTTAATGTCTCTGATTATCTACTGAAGCCCTTTAGCTTTGAGCGTTTCATAAAAGCAATTAACAAAACAATAGATAATTCTCAAAATAAAAAAAGTATAACAGCACTGCCGGCAAACCAAGCAGAGCCAAAAACAAATAGCTTTTTTTTAAGGGGTGATAAAAAGCATCATCAAATTCATTTTGACGATTTACTGTTTATAGAAGCTTATGGACATTATTGTAAAGTATATCTAAAAAATGACATGATTATAAGTCATCAGAAAATTTCAGATTTTGAACAGCTTCTTCCAAAATTTAATTTTATAAGAACCCATAAATCTTTTATTGCTGCAAAAGATAAAATTAAACAGATTGAAGGCAACAGGATATTAATTGATAAATACAAAGTGCCTATTGGACAAACTTATAAAGAAAACATTATGATGCTTTTATAATTTTGAATTTAATAACCCATTTACATTCATCTTATACAGTTTCCCGATAGGAATTGTAAAATCACTGATTTTGATCCTGTTTCCTTCCACACTTTTAATATGTTTAATGGCAACAGCAAAGGATTTATGTACCTGCATAAAATCATTTTTAGGCAGTAATTCCATCAAATCAGAGAGTTTTTCTCTAACAAGTATTGCATTGTCATTTTTGGTAATTACTTTAACATAGTTTCCTGATGCTTCTACATATAAGATCATACCGATAAAAATCTGTATGTGTTTTTTATCTGCACGTAAAAAAATGCTTCTTGAATATTCATCCTCCACAGGATTAATACTTCCTTTAGAAGTCAAACTGGAAATTTTGTTTATAGCTTTTAAAAAGCGTTCAAAACCAAATGGCTTTAAGAGGTAGTCAATAATATTAAGTTCATAACCTTCAATTGCGTACTCCTGGTAAGCTGTCATAACAATAATTTTGGGAGGAGATGCCAGTGTTTTTAAAAAATCAAATCCTTTTAATTTGGGCATATTTAGATCTAAGAAAATTAAATCTACAGTATGATCTCTTAAATAATCCAGAGCCTCTAAGGCATCATAACAATTCTTTTTTAACTGCATATTGGGAAGCATATTACAATACTCCTCAATAATAGTATGCGCTATGTGTTCATCATCTATAATTAAATACCTGATCATTATAATTTTAAAATTAAAAGTGCTTTGTATGTAGTATTATTTTTTGAAACTAAAAACTCATGTTTTTTTGGATAAGCCAATTCTAATCTTCTTTTCAAATTCTTAATACCGATACCAGATGACTGACTTACTAAATCCGTATCATAGTTATTCTCTACTTTAAAAGATATAGTATTATTATTTGAACTAAGTTTAATAGTAACAAATGCATTTTCTCTTAAATTTTCGACACCATGTTTAAATGCATTCTCCAAAAGCATTATATAAAGTAAAGGAATTATTTTAAGCTGATCATCCTCCACAGTAGTTTCAAAATTTACGTTTATCTTTTTGTGATAACGTAAAGTATGCAAGTCGATGTAGTTTTTTAAATAGGCAATTTCTTCTCCTATCGTAACAAAATCTTTCTGGCCTTCATAAATACTATAACGCATCATATCTGAAAGTTTCAAAATTAACTCCTGTGCTTTTTTCTGGTCCTTTGCCACCCAGCCGTACAAATTATTGAGCATATTAAAAAAGAAATGGGGATTTACCTGATTCTGCAGATGCAGCAGTTCCATTTTCCCGTTTTCGTTTTTTAATTTAACAATAAACAAAATTTGTTTTACCAGCCAATAAATGCCAAAGCAAAATAATGCCAGATAGAGCAGAAAATAAAAACTGATAATCGGAATGCTGACTTTTGGACTATAGTTTTCAAAAAGCACTACAGAATCCTTATTCGAGGTAATTACTATAAAAAATATTGCCACTATTGGGACTGCTGCTAAAACTAAAGCAATCGCCCCGATGATATTCCTCTTGTTATTGTTAGCTGTTAAAATCATAATCACAAATGTAAATTAATAAAAATTATTGATAAAATAAGTTGGTAAACAATCCATAGAGACCTTCCAACGGACAGAAATAAGTGATAAAAGCACTTTATGGGCACCAAGTATATTTGTGTCACAAAACAGACTGGTTCATCACATTTACTTTCTTGATACCAGCTAAGAAAATAGGTTTGTTTAAAATTTAAATTCAAACAAATGAACAGTCTTAGTATTTCCAATCTCTCCAAAACCTATTCTAATGGTGTAAAAGCACTGCAAAACATAACGCTGGATATTCCGGTAGGCATGTTTGGCCTTTTGGGTCCCAATGGCGCAGGAAAATCAACTTTAATGAGAACAATCGCCACATTGCAAGAGGCAGACTCCGGCAGCGTGAAACTTGGAGATATCGATGTCCTTACGCAGCAACATCAACTAAGAAAAGTATTGGGATACCTGCCCCAGCAATTTGGTTTGTACCCTAAAATTTCCGCTGAAGTTCTCCTGCACCACTTAGCGGTATTAAAAGGAATTACAAAGCAGAAGGAACGCCGCGAAATAGTGAATGCACTTTTGCATAAGACTAATCTATATGAGGTAAAAAACCAAAACCTCAGCGGATTTTCCGGCGGAATGAAACAGCGCTTTGGCATCGCGCAGGCATTACTCAATAACCCAAAATTACTTATTGTTGATGAGCCCACTGCCGGGCTCGATCCTGTTGAAAGAAACCGGTTTTATAACATCTTAAGCGAGCTTAGTGAAAACACAGTGGTAATACTATCCACACATATCGTGGATGATGTAAAGGAATTATGCACGAGCATGGCCATCATCAATAAGGGAGAAGTACTTCTTAAAGGGAATCCTTTAGAACTAATAAACCAGACTGAAGGAAAAATATATCAAAAAACAATTCATAAAAATGAATTGGAAGAGTATAAGAAAGAATACAAAGTAATTGCAGAAAAATTATTTCTTGGAAAACCTATAATTCATGTCATAAGTGAAAGCAATCCGGAAAATGGTTTTATTTCAGTAAATGCTGGTTTAGAAGATGTGTACTTTTCGCAGATTCTTGCCACTTCTAAAAAGAAACTTTAATTCTCCTGAATACTTAATCAAGTAAAATTTTCTATTCTAATCCATTAAAATTAACGATTAACCATGTGGTACGACATATTTAAATTCGAAATCCAATACAGAAAAAAACGCCCTGACACCTATATCTTTTTTATTTTTATATTCTTCTTTTCCCTTGCGGGTGTGGACTTTGTCTTTCAAGGGATTGATATGGGTTCCGTAAAAACAAATGCTCCTATAGTTATAGCAAAAGCAATGGCTGCTGTTACCGCAATTTTAATGATGGTGGCTTCTTTGGTTATGGGTGTTTCAGTATTGCGGGACTATCAATACAATATAGAATCTCTATTATTTGTTAATCCAATCCAAAAGCGGGATTATTTATTAGGCCGGTTTCTAGGCTCTTTTGCAGTATTATTGTTTGTATTTACAGGGCTTTTATTAGGATTTACCCTTGGGGAATTTATGCCTTGGCGTTATCCGGAAAATTTAATGCCTTTTAACTTTTTAGCTTATCTGCAGCCCTTTATAATTGTAGTGCTGCCCATGCTGTTTTTTGGATCGGCATTGTTTTTTATTAGTGGCGCTTTAAGCAGAAACTTAATGGTAGTCTATACACAGGGAGTACTTATTTTTGTTCCCTTTCTATTGACAAAATCTATAAAAAACGATTTCCTGCAAGCTCTTTTAGATCCTTTTTCCCTGACAACGCTCACTGATATGAATGCCTTGTTTACAACGGCAGAACGCAATTCAACACTTGTTCCTTTTAGTGGTGTGCTTCTATACAATAAATTATTCTGGATTTTTCTAGGGATGCTTATTTTAATAGTAGGGTACTTCAACTTTAATTTTAGTACAGCAAAAAACAAAAAAACTAAAGAGAAAAAAATAAATACTATCCATGATTTAAATACTGCCGCTAACGAGAATCTCAAAATACCGTTAGTATTAATAAAGTATAATTTTAAATCACAATGTATTCAGCTATTACAACTTACATGGTTTTATTTTATATCCATTTGTAAGCAGGTATCGTTCTGGGCTATTATCATCTGTGCATTGATTATCATTTTAATAAACTCTATTAATCTGAATATTGCATATGATGCTGCCAGTTATCCTAAAACCTATCTTGTTATAAAAGAATTAAAAGAATTATCGCTGTATTTTTTTGCATTAATACTGATCTTCTATTCTGGCGAGCTCATTTGGAAAGAAAGAGAAATTAAGCTGGATTTAATCTATGACGCAACATCCATATCAGGTATTATAAGCCTGCTGAGTAAATTCCTGGGCCTTTTATTGATTTATATCGTATTGATACTCTCACTAATTATATTTGGAATTACCTTTCAAACGGCAAATGGCTGGTATCACTATGAACTGGATGTTTATTTCTATGGCTTTTTTATTGAGTTTTTTCCTTTTCTGGTTTTGTACACCTTTATATCTTTTTTCTTTCAGGCGCTGACAAATAATAAATTCACAGGCTTTATTTTAGTAATGTTTTTTGTTATCCTAAATACTGTTTCGGAATTCTTTGGTTTCGAGCACGATCTTTACAAATTTGGCGGGAGTGGTTTGGATTCCTATTCAGATATGAATGGTTACGGTCACTTTCTAGTATCCTATTTGTGGATTAAGGCATATTGGATTGTATTTGGCATTCTCTTGTTAACCCTCGCCTCTATTCTCTCTATCAGGGGCACCGAAACCAGTTTAAAAAAACGTATCAAGTTCGGTATGCAGCGATTAACAAAACCCATGCTCCAATTTGTATTGTCATTATTACTGGTATTTGCTTTACTAGGAAGTTATATTTTCTACAATACCAATATCCTGAACAAATATGAAAGTACCAATGATAAATTAGAATTTAGGGCAGATTATGAAAAAACGCTCAAAAGGTTTGAATATCTGCCTCAGCCTAAAATTACCGGTGTTAAGCTGCAAGTTGAGCTGTATCCAAAAACCAGAGATTATATCCTTGAAGGATATTACATACTTACCAATACCTTAAAAAAACCTATTTATAAAATCTATTTACAAAAACCGATAGCATCAGAAATTAATTTAGAAGAAGTCAGTTTTGAGCGAGAAACTTCTGCAGATAAACAATATAACCAATACAGCTTTTATATCTACACCTTAAAAAAACCATTAAAGGCAGGTGAAGCTGTTAAAATGAAATTTAAACAGAGGTATACAACTAAAGGTTTTAAAGAAAATGATTCTAATAACAGTGTCCTTCAAAATGGTACATTCTTGACAAATAAAGCGTTTCCAACTTTGGGCTACAGCAGAGAATATGAGCTTGATGATACTAGAATTAGGGCAGAATTTGAACTGCCGCCTGCAAAAGGAATGGCCAAAAGAAATGATAAAACAGAATTAACTTATGCAGGTAATGGAGGCAGCGCCGATTTAATCAATTTTGAAGTTACTATTGGGACAGACAAAAGTCAAAAAGCTATTTCTTCAGGCACTTTACAAAAGAGATTGACAGTAGGTAATCGTTCCTATTTCCATTATAAAACCGATAAACCAATAGTAAATCAGTATGCGATAATATCAGCAGATTATGAAGTTTCCAAGAGCAGATGGTCTGCTAAAAATGATCGTTTGGTAACTCCGGTAGATTTAGAAATCTATTATCAAAAAGGACATCAATATAACGTGGACAGAATGACCCAGGCTGTCAAATTATCTTTTGATTATTTTTCTGCGAATTATGGCCCGTATCAACACAGGAATATGCGTATCATAGAAACTCCTAATTACACCCAGCAAGCAGAGTCTTTCTCCGGAGCAATACCATTTTCTGAATCCAATGAGTTTATGCTCAATATTGATGACCAATCAGATGTCGATATTATACTCTACACAACAGCCCATGAATTAGCACACCAATGGTGGGGAATGCAGCTGCAGGCGGCAAATGTTCAAGGAAAAAATATGATTTTGGAAACCCTGTCCCAATATGCTGCTTTAATGGTGATGAAAAAGAAATATTCCAAAGAAAAAATAAAGCAGCTTTTAAAAAAAGAACAAGACGTTTATCTGCAGGCAAAGAAAAGATACGACAAACAAGAAGTTCCTTTAGAATTAGTTGAAAAACAAGATTATATATTCAATGCAAAAGGAATATTGGTTATGTACGCTCTTCAAAATTATATTGGGGAAGAAAAGGTGAATCTTGCTTTAAAAAGGTTTATTCGTGATTGGAACAATTCTAACGGAAAATTAAAATCAAAAACTCCTAATTACCCAACAACAAAAGAACTGCTGACTTACTTTATTGAAGTCACACCCGTTTCTTTGCGCCATAAAGTGTATAGTTTGTTTGAAAAAACGAAATTCGACAGTAATATCAAATTTACCGGTAAATGAATGAAATTTATCAAATCTTTATAGAAAAAAAATTAATAATAATGGTTAAAATTTCAACTGGAATTATTTTCATTACAATACTTGCCTGTGCGTTTCAGGCAAGTATTGTAAAAATTAAAAACACCACATTGCCAAAGTGTAAAGAACATGGCTCGAATATTATTACTCATATCAAAAAACTAGATAAATTTTTCATCAATCCCCAACAGGACATCCAAACCAAATTCATAAAGCCCTTCAAAGACAGACGCTACATCCAGTAAGCCAATCTCTTCAAATCCTCCATAAAATGGTTTGTAATCTGTCCTTTATGGGTCACTACAAAGCCAAATGGCGTCAATTGAAGACAATTGACGCCGTTTTTTATTTATAGAATTATTAATCAATACCTTCATAACTTTTTTGTTTTTGTTTCCTTTTTTAAAGACCTAAAAGTCAGGAAATAGTTGATAAAAAAAATTAACATTCTAATAAATATAACAGAAATTTTAAATTCAAAGTGCGATAACTTGAAAGGATTCGAGCACTACACATTAGAGCAAATTAGAGTTTCACACTAGCATGGATCCCTTTTTTTTGAGAATATTTCCGTAAGTCGTTATTAAGGTTTTAAGACACGGTGTAACACATATATGTTCTACAAATAATTCAAAAATTAATCTTGCAGAGTTTTTTGGCAGAATCGTGGCACATGGTGTTTTTGAAAACAAGAAATCCAGCAAAAGCAAGGTTTGGCGAGTTTAGGTTCGAAACTTTTAGAGATTAATATTTTTTTAAGTCCAACATTCAGTGCTCGCTTCTAAAAGGTTATTTTTTTTGCCAGCGGAAGTAATTTTTAAATTCAGATTGAAACACCTTAAAAAATCAATTGAATTTAATTTCATCTTTTTTTTATTTTTGCTAAAGAATTAGAAAGTTTGGTTAGCTGTATTTATTAAATTGTAAACTGAATTTATATAACTATCTTGTAATTGTTAGTTTCTTATAACGTTTTCTCAAAATCTCTCATGGATCAATTTCAATCGCTCTCAGATCATATCATTAATAGAATTTCGCTCAGTGAAACTGAAGTGCAGGAATTTGTATCCTGCTTCAAAATAACTAAAGTAAAGAAAAGACAATTTATTATACAGCCTGATTTTGTCCCTAAATATCGAAATTTTGTGGTTCAGGGTTCATTCAGAGCCTATGTTGTAGCAGATGAAGGCGAAGAGCACACTATCCAATTCGCGGTTGAAGACTGGTGGATTTCAGATTATAACGGTTACATATTTCAAAAACCGGCCTCGATGTTTGTCATGGCCATGGAAGATAGTGTCATCCTACAGATTGATTTTGAAAGCGAACAGAAATTAAAGCTTAGTAACCACAAATTTGAAACATTTTTCAGAATTATGGCAGAACGTTCGTTTGCCGGAATGCAAAGAAGGCTAATCAGTAATCTTACCAAAACTGCCGAAGAAAGATATCAGGAATTTGAAGATAAATACCCCTCAATAGTAGCTCGTGTTCCTCAATATGCATTGGCGTCTTTTTTAGGTATGACAACCCAATACCTGTCAAAGCTTAGAAATACAAGGGTTTCAAAAAAAAGTTAATCTAGTTTCACTTTTTTTGTTACTACAGTTTCTGTTTATTTACTAATCTAGTTGATTGTAATCAGGGCATCCTTTGCCGCAACTTTGTAATGTCAATAATGACAAACAATTATTACAAAGTATATGAATACAAAAGCAAACAGAACTTTCGCAGTTCCTACACGTGACCAGGTCACGCCAAATAATCAAAGTATTTTTGACAATCTTCAAAAGAGCCTTGGCTTTGTTCCTAACCTATATGCCTACTTTGGTAAAAACGATACAGCTTTAGGAGACTACCTGGTACTTCAAAATCGCAAGAGTACTTTAAAATCAAAAGAAAGAGAAGTTGTTAATCTGGTTACCAGCCAAATTAACGGATGTCTGTATTGCCAGTCTGCACATACGGTTTTAGGTAAAATGAATGGTTTTACGGATGATGAAATTTTAGAAATCCGAAGCGGTAACGCTTTATTTGACAAGAAATTAGATGCTTTGGCAAGATTCACCTCATCTGTTGTGGAAAATCGTGGTAAAGCAACCCAAAAAGCAGTTACCGAATTCTTCGAAGCCGGTTATACCGAATCCAATATGATTGATGTGATTATGGTAGTCGGCGATAAAATCATCAGCAACTACATCCATAACCTAACGGAACTTGAAATTGACTTCCCTGTAGCTGATCAACTATAATTAACCTTAAACCTATAATAGACATGGAAAATAGCGAAAACTTTTACCTTGAAACGCGTTTAAAAAAACATAGAGATTTTTGGGGTTCTAAATTAACGGCCGCTGAAAATGAAACGATGGAAAGACACATTGAATTTCTTCGTGAGTCAGGAGCATTAAATAAAGTTCTAAAAAAAGGAGATCTGGCTCCCGGATTTAATCTTAAAAATCAACATTCAGAAATCATTTCTTCGACTGAATTGTTGAAAAAAGGGCCTTTAATAGTCAGCTTTTACAGAGGAAGCTGGTGCCCGTATTGTGTAGAAGAAATAAAAGCGTTAAATCACTTTTATCCAGAATTTAAGGCAAATGAAGCTAGTCTTGTGGTATTGTCGCCACAGAGTTTTACAAAAACGCAAAAACAAGCAGACGAACTTCATTTAGAATACAGCTTACTTGTAGATGATGATAACAAAACAGGAAAGGCATTTGGTCTGGTGTACGAGTTTCCACAGTACCTGAAAGATTTATATCAGAACAGATTCAATAATAATATACAGCAAATCAATGAAGGTTCTGCCTGGGAGCTGCCCATTCCTGCCCGATTTGTAATAGGCCAAGATGGTAAAATCCTGGATGTTTATGTAGATCCTGACTATCGTTTTCGTCCAGAACCTATCGATACAGTAAACTTTATCAAAAACTTAAAAAAATAATCACATGAAAAATAGTAAAACATATATAGTATTAAGTTTGTTTTTATCCCTATTATTTTTAAACGAAATATATAGTCAGGCAAATCAAAAAGACAAGGATGTAAATTATATTGCGTTGGATGGCAGCTCAGTCTTTCCTGAAGGGATCATTACCTTACCCAATAATGATCTGTTAGTAGGTGGTTTTGGTGATGGTTCAATTCAGCGAATTGACAAAGACAATAAAGTTTCAAATTTTAGTAAACCTGGAGAAAACGGAATGGTAATAGCCGTTGGTTTACATCTTGATACTAAAAACAACAGGCTTTGGGTTGCCAACTTTAATTTCAAGACAGAAAGCGGTAATCCCGGAAGCCAGTTCAAGGTTTTTGACTACACAACAGGCAAATTATTAAAAACAATTCCGGAAAAATTCATCGAAGGCGCGTTTTTTAATGAAGTTACAATGGATCCAAATGGCAGGGTTTATGCTTCAGATACTTTTGGTCCAAAAATTTGGTCCGCTGCATTTGAATCAACTAATGCCGATGTATTTGTAACAGATGAACTACTCAAAAATCCCACTGCTGACCAGCCGTTTGGATTGAATGGACTGACCATTACACCAGATAACAAATACCTTATTGCATCTGTAATGAACAGAACAATAAAAGGCGGCGGAACATTGGTAAGAGTGGATTTATCCAATAAAAAAGTGTCTTCAATAAAACTTAAAAACGATCAGGCAGCAAGTTCATTTTCAGGCTCAGACGGCATGTTTTTTTACAAAGGACAGCTTTTAATGGTAAACGTATATTCCAGCGCAGGTGCTATTTTTACAGCAGCTTTCAATAAAGATTATTCAACTGCTTCCCTTCAAATCAGAGATAAGTATCAAAGTGTGTATGACAGGCCAACAGCTTCAGCCATTCGCAACGGTAAGCTTTACACGGTTAACAGCCAGCTAAATCACATTATAGATGATAAAGACGGAAAAATAAATACACCTCCTGTCTTACCCTTTAAAATAGTTAATGTCCCATTAGCAGATTTGCTTAAATAAAATTTGTCCACAAGGCAGGCATTTGATGCCTGCTTTGTGGATTGTATTGAAAATAAGTCTGTAATTGAACAGATAAAATGTCTTTAACGATTTAAATTAATAAAAGATGAATGCAAATATGTTCACTTTAAAAAATTATAATGTTCTGGTTACCGGTGGCAGTAAAGGAATTGGAAAAGCTACAGTAGAACTATTTTTAGAATTAGGAGCAAACGTAATATTTACTGCTCGTAACAGACAGGAGATTGAAAAACTGGAAACTGAACTAAGTTTAAAATATAAAAATATACAAGGCATTATTGCTGATGTAACCAGTACCGAAGCTGTTGAAAAAGTCAAGAAACATCTTGAGTTAATATGGGGAAGACTAGACGTTTTTGTTAATAATGCAGGTACTAACCTTAGAAAACCAACGATAGAATACACGGACCAAGAATATCAATTTATATTGGACACCAATATTAAGGCTCCTTTTATGATGAATAAAGCTTTACATCCGCTCTTACTAAAGTCCTCCTACCCTTCTATTATCAATGTTGCGTCAGTTGCTGGTATTTTAGATGCTAAAACAGGTTCTCCTTATGGGATTTCAAAAGCCGGACTGCTGCAATTGACTAGAAATTTAGCGGTAGAATGGGCATCTGAGGGTATTAGGGTCAATGCAGTTTCTCCTTGGTTTACCGAAACTCCACTAACCGAAAACCTACTTCATGATGAAGAGAAAATAGCGCAGGTGATCTCAAGAACACCATTAAAAAGAGTCGCTAAACCAAAAGAAATGGCAGCTGTAATTGCTTTTTTGGCCATGCCAGCGTCCTCGTACATAACTGGACAAAACATTGTTGTAGATGGAGGGATAACAGCAAATGCTTTGTAATAGTAAATTACGGCATGGTTATCCAGATTGTTAAGATAAATTTTCTAAGATTTTTTCTTTAATGAATTGGTCTTGAAACATTTTCTGCCAAAAAAACTAAGGCGAATTTTAAAAATCACCTGCACATCTAAAACAAGATTCTCTAAAATAATTAAGGGTGCATTTCTGCATCCTTAACTTTAACTCCAATATCCTTAAGCAGATACATATTTTGCTTGCCACGAGATCGACTCCATATTTTATCGATGCATTGTATGAAATGTCGTTAAACTTCATTCCCGAATACTTGTAGGATCTTTAAGCGTCATCTCTGCAATCTCATCTTTTCGTTTAAATGAGACGCCAGGATGCTTTTGCATGTAGCTAATTAATTCATGGGCAGCGTTAACCATCTGCGGAGTGCCACTTATGCGGTCGTGAAATGCGATGGAGAGCATACGGCGCTTGGTAGCAGCCTCGGCATAAAGTTGGTCAAATTCCATCTTGACCTGAGTCACAAATTGATCCGCCGAAAAATTACGCATTTCAATTAGGCCCATATCATTACAACGTATAGTATAGGGCACAACCGCAAAATCTTTTTGCTTTACTTTGATTAGAAACGGTTCGTCTCTGCTAAGGTCATCGATATGGTAAGTAAAACCAAGTTCTTGCAAGATCTCTAAAGTATTTACACTACGCCTCAGAAAGTTAGCATTGTAGCCAACAGGGGGCTTTCCTGTTGCTTTCTTTATTGCATCCGCTCCGTCTTTGATGAATTTTTTTTCCTCATCGTAAGACATGTTGTACTGCGTTTTCCAATCCAACCCATGCGCCGCGGCTTCATGTCCGCGATCTACGATTTCTTTTGCCAATGCTGGATTTTTTAAAACAGCAGAACCTACCATATGGGATGTTACCTTTATACCTAATTTGTCCCAGTTATCCAGCATCCGGGGTATACCTTCTTTAAACCCATATTCGTACCAACTGCTGGCCGGCAAGTCTTTGTAACCTGGCAGCATGTTAGGTGGAAATGGGCTAGGTGCGTTATCCGGTTGGCCACCAGCCTCAAACAGCATAGTAACAGAGACCACCAATCTTGATCCATCTGCCCATTTTGATGGTGCCGGGATAAAGGTTTTATATTGATTTTCGGCAAATATATTTTGATTCGCTCCAACGATACCTGCCACTGACAGCAGGCCTGCTTGCTTAATAAAATTTCTTCTGTCGGTCATAACAATATTCCTTTTAGTAAAGTCCTTCGTTAAATTTTGCAATGGCTGCTTCTGGATCTTTAAAATAATCTGCATATTGCCTGCCAGCTTCTCCAACATAAATATTATAACGATCTTCTTTAATACCGTTATAAATTTCTTCGGCTACGACCAATGGTGGTAAACCATGTTGCTCACCCCCCATTTCCTTAGTTGCATCAGTGTTGATCAATGACGGCATTACCTCAAAAACTTTAATATTTGTATTGGAAGATAAGGTTAAGCGTAATGCTACAGAATGGGAGTGCAAAGCTGTTTTAGCATCTGAATAGGTTGGTAAAACCACTAGCGGATGAAACGCTACATTAGAAGTAATATTTACGATGGCTGCATCAGGTTGTTTTTTAAACAAAGGCAATAAAGCTTCCGTAAGTCGAATCGGCGCAAAATAATTGATCTCAAATTCCTGTCTTGCTTTCTCGACTGCATTTGCTCCTTCACTTAGCTTATAAACAAAGCCAACACCGGCATTGTTAATTAATACGCTTAAATTACTATAATTAGTTTCTAGCGTTGTGACAAGGTTTATAATAGCATCATTATCGGTCACATCACATACTAGATAATCAACCTTTAATTCCTTTGCTGCTTTTTCCAGTTTTTCTGCATTGCGCCCAACTATAATTACTTTATTACCTTTTTCGCTTAGTAATTTTGAAGTTGCATACCCAATTCCGGAGCCACCACCTGTTACGAGAACTGTTTTGTCTGTAATGTTCATAATTTCTTTTTTTAATGTTTAAATAAATTTGTAATTTCGCTTTCGATTTGCAAGTGTAAAGGTAAATATTTTCACTTTTAATTTGCAAGTGTTTTTATAAATTTTTTTATTCATGAAAGAAATCAAATTACGCTCGGACTGCCCCATTAGCTTTTCTCTTGATTTTATAGGAGATAAATGGGCACTATTAATACTAAGGGATATTATATTTGCCGATAAATCTACCTATGGAGAATTCGCATCATCTAAAGAAAAAATAGCAACAAACATTCTTGCAGACAGATTATATATGTTAGAAACCAATGGGTTTTTAAATAAGCAGGTTGGTGAGGATAAAAAATCAAAGTTTACTTATAGTATGACTGAAAAAGGTATTGAATTAGTTCCTTTAATAATGGAATTAACCATTTGGGGCTCAAAATATAATCCGCCTGGCAATATCAATTTATTAAAGGAATTAAAAAAAAATAAGGCGGGTACTATAAGAAGTTATCAGGATAGACTTAGAAAAAATATTTCCAAAAGCCCTGAGCCGACTAATGGATAATCCCCAATTTTTACAGTGCTAATATTAAGTATTAGCAAAGAGCATGGCTAACAATACTTTATACCTGTTTTAATAGCAATAATAATTATTTTAAAAGGTATTATAGAGATACAATAATTAACCTAAGAACCTACTAAATTTGAATTATTATGTTTGAAATTTTCGAAAAATATTTGCGAACTTGGATTGATATATCTGATGAAGAATTGAATTCTATTCGCAAAGCTTCTATTGAAAAATCTTTACGAAAATCACAGTCTATTCTTCATGATGGTGAAATCTGGAAAATGAATTGCTTCATTGCCAAAGGTTGTTTTAGATTATATCGCTTTGGAAATGATGGCATTGACCATACCATGCGTTTCGGGGTTGAGAATTGGTGGATGACAGATCAGGAAAGTTATAACAACAATACACCATCTTTTTATAATATCGAAGCGCTGGCACCCAGTCACATTATTATGTGGAAGAAAGAAGAATGGGAAGAACTTCTTTTGCAATTACCCAATCTGAAAAGCTTTCAGGAAAGGCTTTCAGCGAGAGCCTATGAAACCAGTCAGCAACGTATCTATTCACTGATCAGTAATTCAGCGGAGGAAAAATATGTTGAATTCCAAAAAACCTATCCCAATGTTTTTAATAAAGTCCCCCTGCATATGGTTGCTTCTTACCTTGGAATGTCTCGGGAAACACTCAGTAGAGTCAGGAAAGACTACACGAAAAAGTAATAAAGACCTTGTAGCTTACTGCAAGGTCTTATCAATTTTTACTGCTTTAGAAAAACTCCACTTCTACTAATTGATGGATAAGCCATAGAAGGAAGATTAAATAATTTTTAATCACAGATTGGGATGGAAATTGCTGAAAGAACCAGCACCTTCAAGCTGCGAGGCAGCGTACAACATTGTTGATTCTGCCTGCCAGCTTCCTACAATCTGAACATTAATTGGTAAACCTTCTTTACTTGTACCAAATCTCATCGAAATTCCCGGTAAACCGGTAACATTTAATGGGACTGTAGCGCCCTGTAAATAAGTTGCATCCACTTTTTGTCCGTTAATTGTAAATTCTTCTACGCCATGCTTGTGGGCAGGAATGGGCAGCACGTGTGTAAGAAGCAGATCATACTGATGGAAATATTCTGCAAACCCATCCCTAATCCTTTCTGCCGCCTGTTCAGCTTCAATAAAATCACTCATTGAAGTATCGGGAAGTGAAAGCATTGTCTTGGCCATTTTATAAATCTCATCATCACTTCTACCTACTGTGGCTTCTCTGAATGCCTCTTTCATCTCCATAACATGAAGACGATTAAAAACATCTAATGCAAAGTCCTTTTCAAGGGCCAGTATTTGAACTGCTTCTACGTGATGACCAAGATTTTTTAAGGCATTGGCAGCTGATTCAACAACTGAAGTAACTTCGGGATCCACTGGACCAAAACCCGGACCGACCATCCAACCAATTCTTAACGGTCTGCTTGGGACATTTCCTATTCCAGCATCAAATTGAACTCTGCTGGTTGAAAATGCATCATGCCCATCAGGTCCTGATAATACTGAAAAAGCGAGGGACAAATCACGTATACTTCTTGCCATAGGTCCCACATGCCAGAATCGACGCGGTACACGTGGCCATATGCCCGTCATCGGAACACTGCCATGAGTAGCTTTAAGTGAAACAATTCCCGTTTGAGCAGCAGGCCCCCTTACAGATATGGCAAGATCAGTACCCAATCCAATGGGAGACATGCCCGCTGCAATAGCTGCTGATTCTCCACCACTTGAACCGCCAGGTGTTCGGGTGAGATCCCAAGGATTATTGGATCTTCCGCTAAGCAGGTTATCACTTTCTATCCAATATGAAAACTCTGGAAGATTGGTCTTGGCAAGTAAAATTCCACCTGCCGCCTTCATTCTTGCCACGCTGGTTGCATCGGTATCGGGAACACGTCCTTTAAAGATTGGGGAACCTCTTTGGGTTAATATTTTTGCGGTATCAATGGAATCCTTTACTGTAAAAGGTACACCATGCAGAGGTCCTAATTTCTCCCCTCTCATTACTGCTATCTCGGCGGCTTTGGCTGCTTTCATTGCGGTGTCAGCAATAGTCACTATTGCATTAATTGATGGGTTGTATTTCTCAATTCGATCTAAATGAACCTGCAATACTTCAACAGGAGAAACTTCTTTATTACGGATCATTTTTGCTAAGGCTGTTGCATCCTGAAAGTAGATCGGCACTTTGTCATTGATTTTTGTGTCCATATTTTTATCTTTTATTAAATGGCAATTACTATTTATTGCTTTAACAAAGTTGGAAAAAAGGGCATTTAACCACAAAGTCATATGACGCTAATTTTTTGTGACAATTGTCACAATCATCTTATTTAAAACTGTTATCTAGAGAACTGTATAATAAACGAAAAAAATTAAAATAAAGAAATCCTGTAATGTCAAATTATTGGATTCATTATTTATTGCAGCATTGGAACCATCAATATAACTTTAAAAAAACTGCATTGATCATTAATAAAAATGAATGTTAATAGCTGCGGTTATCTTATATTTTCTTTTAAATCTGCTACGCAGACCCAACATTCTCATATAAAAAGTTACTTGCCTAATTTGTATTTTAAATCCTCGATTTTGAAGTTCTCTAGTGATTTTCATGTATCCATATCTTTGCTTAAATTCATAAAATATAGATGTAATTTCTTTTTTTAATAAAATTATTCGAGATTCTGTATCTGAAAGCTCTAGTTTTTTCCTTCTATAATATGTGGTGACCAAATTGTAAATGAATTTTTAATGAACATCGGATATTTAAAAGGGGATCAATCTGAAATCTGCCTCATTCACAAAGAAATTCTATCAAAAAAAACAATGTGGTTAACCTTAAATTAATAAAAGTTGATTCAATTTATTTGATATTGTATAGTTATATGCAACGGCTACAGCAGACTCAATAATATTGCACCACGGAGCATAAATAGTACATTCCGTAATTTGTGTTAGACATTCCTTTTACTGTGTTACTACACCCTAATGCTTCGATCTAAATTTGCAGTGTAAATCATTATTAACAATAAAAATTTAGAAAAATGAAAAAAGTAGCATTAATCACAGGAGCAAGTTCAGGAATGGGAAAATCAACAGCTAATCAATTGCACAGCCAAGGCTATATAGTTTATGGAGCGGCAAGACGTACCGATGAAATGAATGACCTGAAAGCAAAAGGAATGGGTGTAGTTTCTCTCGACTTAACCGATGACGCATCAATCGTTACGGCTGTAAATACTATTATGGAAAAAGAAGGCAGAATTGATATTCTAATTAACAATGCAGGGTATGGCTCTTATGGAGCTGTTGAAGATGTACCCCTTGACGAAGCAAGAAGACAATTTGAAGTTAATCTTTTTGGAATGGCAAGATTGACACAGTTAGTATTACCAAGTATGCGTAAGCAAAAGTCTGGCAGGATCGTAAATATTTCATCAATGGGTGGCAAAATTTATACCCCACTAGGGGCCTGGTACCACGCCACCAAACATGCTGTTGAAGGCTGGAGTGACTGTTTACGTCTAGAGCTGAAAGACTTTGGAATAAACGTAGTGGTTGTCGAACCAGGGGGTATAAAAACAGCTTGGGGAACAATTGCAGCGGAAAATTTAAAGAAGACTTCAAGTAAAGGAGCCTATGCGAATTTTGCAAATAAAGTGGCTGAAAACACAGTTAAAATGTATACCGGTAAACAACTGACCGAGGTAGATATACTTGGGCACACTATTGCAAAAGCTGCTACAGATAGAAAACCAAAAACCAGATATGTTAAAGGTTATATGGCAAAACCAGCAATAGCTATTAGAAAATGGTTTGGAGACAAAGTATACGATAAAATGATAATGAGCCAAGTAAAGTGATTGAGCCATAATAGTAACTCCGTTAAATATTTAAATTAAATAAATGATGGAGTTACTTTTTTAACTTAAAAATAAGTAAAAACCTAAATAACGATATATAAATATGGATATTATTAATCATACTTCCCAATGGGTAAAAGGCGAGGTTATTCAAGGCCGAATAATGGTGAGCGTTGGTATACTGGCAATCATTGCTTTCTTTTATTTTGTTGATTTTCAACAGCTCTTTTACAAAGGAATGATTCTTCCTTTTATTTTATTGCAATTAGTCTTAGTAGGTTATGGTGGATTTCAAATGTGTATGCGTCCAGAACATTTTAAGGAAATACAGCAATCAATAAAAGTCAATTCAGAAAATGCCATAAAAGCTGAAATTGAAAAAGTACAAAATGATGATAAAGTATACAGCTGGTTACGGCCTTTATGGGCAGCCCTTTTTTTAGTATCTTTATTTTTATTTCTATTTTTTAAAAATGATTTTGCCAGAGGAATGAGTTTTGGCTTTACAATTTGGTTTCTATCAGCTTTCATTTGTGATTCGTTTTTACATCAGAGGCTCAAATACTATTTATTACTATTACAGCAAACTTTATAAATAATTATGATATGAAACAAGATATTCAAAACATAAAGTCAATTAGTCAATTGCATCAGATTTTTGGATTTGACAAACCTACCCATTCCTTAATTAGTATAATTGATGTCTCAAAATGGGAAATTCCTGAACAATTTATTGACGTTAAATACACCTCAGAATTATATACAATTGGCTTAAAAGACAAAAGTTGTGGTTTGCAATACGGAAGAAACAATTATGATTTTGATGAAGGTGTACTAATTTTTACCGCCCCGAACCAAGTACAGTCTGTATCAAAAGCACAACAATTAGATGAAATTAAGGGATGGATGTTATTTTTCCATCCAGATTTAATTCGAAATACGGCTTTGGGGCAAAATATCGATGAATACGGCTTTTTTACTTATAATGTGCATGAAGCTTTACATTTATCAGATTCTGAACAAAAGACGATTACTAATTGTAAAACCATGATTCAAAAAGAAATTTTGGAACGCATTGACAATCATAGCCAAACTGTTATTTCATCATCGCTAGAATTGCTACTCAACCTCTCAAGACGTTACTATGAAAGACAATTCAATACCCGTTCAGCGCAATGTAAAGATATTGTTAGCCAATTTCATACAATATTAAACAGCTATTATAAAAGTGGAAAATTTGCAGAAACAGGTATCCCATCAGTTGAATATTTTTCAGATAAAATACATCTTTCAGGAAATTATTTGAGTGACTTGCTGAAAAAAGAAACTGGATATACCATAAAAGACCATGTAAATAATTTCATAGTCGAAAAAGCTAAAACTTTATTACTTGCCGAATCTGAAACAATTAGCAGTATCGCTTATAATCTAGGCTTTAACTATCCGCATTATTTCAGTCGTTTATTCAAGAATAAAACTGGAATAACTCCATTAGAATTTAAAAATTTAAATTAACGAAACTTTTATCGCTATTGTTGAAACATACTATTTCGGACAAATACTAAAGCTGCTGAAAACACCAGTAATTACTGGGATCTAAATATTGGTTGCGGTACCTCTTTCTCCGACTAAATTTTTTCAATAAAAATTACATTTTTGAATAGCTAAGCCAATACGAGATTTACAGTAATTATTAGTTATAAATCGGCATCAATCCCCAGCAGGACATCCAAACCAAATTTACTAAGCCAATGAAAGACAGCGCCTACATGTAGTAGGCCAACACCTTTAAATCTTCCATAAATTTTGTTGAAATTTGTCCCGTCGATCACTTAAGGAGACAACTATACATTAGTTGTCTCTTTTTTTATGCACAAATTTGTAGATTTTTCAAGCCTTTACAGCCTAATATTTTATGGTTCGAATTTTTCACAAGGAGTTCTTAGTCTGTTTGAAATAAACAGTCTTAAAGTGGCGCTATCAGAGAATTAATCGAAGCTGAACGATGGTTCGAAATCCCGTTAAGGATATGGGATTTTTTTATCTTTTAGTTTATCGTAATTTTTTGATACTAAATACAGTAACTCCAAAATAATTTTAGCTTCCTTCTCATCTACCTGAATGCCGTTTTTGGAAAGAATAATAACGGCTTTCTCTACTGAAACATTCCTCTCAATGAAATTCATTTTTTCTATTGGTTTTTCGGTTTCTTTTCTTTGATAATATTTTTAAAAATGCCTGATTTAAGCCTAATGATAGATCACCAGTTTTAAAATTAATACCTGTCGGTGAATAAGATTTACAAGATGTCTTTTATCTGAGGTCTCAAATTCAGAAAATCTTTGAAAGAATTCAACTAATGCTTTTTCTTCTATTTGATTTTTTATCAATAAGGTATTTATAGGTTTTTAAAACTTTACATACTAAAATTTTATTTATACATTTCAAAGTCTATTACTATGATGTATGGACTAATAATAATTAATTACTAAATTTTCATCTCAGTATTTCCTTTATTTTTTTTACCTCGGCAAATATTTCCTTGTCTTTAGTAGTAATAACCCCAGCTTTTTCAAGCTCTGAAAAATCAGAAAGAAAGGAGTCTTTTAATTTTCCTTTATACTTTATATATATGTTTTCTGCCCTTTTAAAATCTTTTGAAAGCAAATAACCTAATGCCAAATTAGTATTAACCCATTCAGTTTGATCAGGTACAAGTGTGATGCCTTTTTTAGCGTATGCTATTGCTTCCTTATATTTATCGTTAAAAAGACAATAATAACTTAGAGCACCATAGCTCTGTGACAAAATTAATTTCAAATCCCCATCAGATGGATATTTTCTATAGAAAACTTCCAATAATATACACCTTTGATTTTGCAATTCATAAGTCTCAGTAATAAATTTATCTTTATTTCTATTTTTTTTTGATAAATTATAAAAATAATAGGATATTGAACTTAAATTATTTGAAACTTCTTTCAATTTCATAATGTCAGTATATGATGTGTCAACCATTAACATTTTAATCATGCCTGTATAATATTTTCTCCGTTTTTGCATCACATAATCTTCTGTTTCATCTTGATTTTGTACAAGAAGATCAGACTTACGATATTCGAGCTCATTATAAAGTATGTAAAGCATTTTTTTATTTTCAGCAGATGTAGTTTTTGAAAAGTCAGATTTAGCAATGACCGCTTTGTACATTTTTCTGATTTCACTCAGCGACCTTTTTATATTTTTTAAATATTCATCATTATCTGGATATTGGTTAATAATCGGCATTGATATTATATAGTGTATCGTATTGGACAGCATTTTTTTTGTTGTCGAATTATCATAAATACTGTCTTTAAATTTAAAGTCTTTACCTAGACCAACAGTATAGTAATCAAATGGCGAAAAATTAGACAGCTTATTATGTTTATATAATTTTTTTATTTTATCTCTGCTCCACAAAAAAACAAGGCCATCGTTTGTGACAGTATATAGGTTTTTATTATCGATAAAACTAGCTTGAATAATTCTCGATTGCCTTCCCCGCAAAATAGAAACTTGTTTCCATTTCTTACAATCCCATATAATTGCAGTGTTATCATCACTTCCACTTATTAGTAAATTATTATCCGGTAATAATGCCAGAGAATTAATATTATCTGTATGGCCTGTCAATAGATGAATTACTTTATCTTTTCCAGTATATTGAACAATTCGATTAATAGTTTGCATTTGATCAAGATTTTTAAATTCTCTATCACGAAAATCAAGACTATCAATTTTCCATACTTCTATAATTTTATCTCTGGAACCAACATATAGAAATTTATTAGAGACGTCAGCAGCTAATGCTGTAATTACATAATTATTTTTAGCACCATATGGCTGTAATACAGCTGATAATTTTATACCATTTTGAGGATCATCATCAATGCGAAATATGAGTTTATAACCGCTCCAGTATCCTGCTACTATATGACGACTATCATTCAGGAAAATAGTTGCCATTTGGTCATGATCATTAATGTCAGGAAACACAGGTAAAGAACCAATTGGCTTAATGGAATTTTCAGTGTTATATACCAAACCTCCAATAACTATATATTTACCATCTTTAGAAACATCAACATTCTCATCCCTTGCTTTGAATAGAAATTTTTTTTGCACATACCCGGACAACGATTGTATTTCAAGTGAATCACCATTTATAACCAAATAGGCATCTTTATTCTTGAAGCATATTTTTTTTAAATTATAACCGGATGATTTTAGCTTCACATTTTTTTTTACACTATAATTGTTGTAATCCCATACAGTAGTACCTGCTTTATCAACTATGGTGATTGTTTTAGCAATAGTATCTTTTTTTAAATCTAATACTTTGCCTGAAATAGGAAATATACCTGTTTGAAAGGTATATTTTGAAGCTTCTAAACTTGATAAAAGTCTCGTTATAGTATCTGGTATTTTGCTGTATTTGCTTTCAAAAGTTTTAAGTGCTGAATAAGTAAAAGTTGGATTGTTTTTTTGAGTAATGGCCCCTAATATCTTATATTCTTCTATAAGTCTTATTTCATTCCTCTGCTTGTTAACATAGAAACTAAAAAAAATAGCTACTCCTAGCAATGCTAGACATAAAATCCTTACTTTTTTTCTAGTATTTTTACGATTTTTATTTTCTTCAATTTTCTCTTTGAGGGGAACTACCAGCCTATCATGTGATAATTGATAAAAAGTATTTTTTTCATATTCTATTCTTCTTACATACCCTTCTGATATTAATATATCTAATATATTTTTAAAAGGGAATTTCTCCTCATTTTCACCAAAATCTGCTAAACTTCTTCTACCATCTATTACTAACAGCGAAATAATTTTATTTTCAAGGTTATTATATTCACCTCTAGATAATGACACCGCTTTTTGGGCTTTAAGCCAGCATTTAATATTAAACGATTTTTCAGCGGTATTTACAAGATTTGTTATATCAAATGGTACATCTTTTCCGTTTTCCTCAAGTTCCCTAGCAGCAATCTGCAGGAGTATAGGATCTATTAAATTTTCATCTGAATGTGAAAGATGTTTGGCTGAACGTATTGCTATTTCATCAACAATTTTTCTCACAATTGTTGGATCAAGGACTAAACTGCTGTATGTAAAATCTCCCTCAATTTTCAATGTTTCGATTAATATCTTTTCAGCATCAGTATTCTGAAGAGGTTTTATAATAAAGTCATTTTTTAAAATATCAGGAAAATAATCTGAAAGTAAACTCATAACTCCTAGTTTGTCTTCTCTTATTACAAAAAGTAATTTAGCAACACTAGGCTTGTTAAGGAATAAGTAAATCTGATTAAAATCATTAAATTCAAGACTAGTTTCAGACATGTCGGCAAACTTTTTTTCAATATTAGCAAATATCTGTTGAGGTATTTTATGGTTTACTAAATCATATAATTCTAATTTAAATTTCTTTATTTGGACAGGTGTAAATACTTGCAAATTTTCAAACTGGTCAAAAATTAGTAATAATTTATAACCCGAGAATTCTAATTTTTTACAATATTTCCACAGAGAATCAACTTGTCCTTCTAAAAATTCATTTTTTTTGAGATCAATTTTAGAAATTTCATTCTTAATTTTTCCAATAACATAGTTTACCAAAAGATTATGATCTTCATCATTAGAAACAACCTCAGTAAGCCAAAAAGATACTGTAAAATAGTTCTCATCAGATTTCTCTAAAAGAGGTAAAAGGCCGGCCTGAATTAACGAACTTTTTCCTACTCCAGATTCCGCATGCAACACTATAGTTTTGTGCAATGCTATTTTAGCATAAAGACTCGAAGAATCATTATCCCGACCTTTAAAAATTTCGGTATCCTTTATAGAATAGGAATTTAATCCTGGGAATCTGTATTTTGGTCCATGTACATCTATCATGCTTTCAGTTTATTAACAATATCGATTATTTTACTATGCAAGTGACTTGTTTTTTCCTCATTAAGCCTATACCCTTCATTTTCAATATAATAAAAATCAGAAAGATTTATTTCTAAATACTTAATATCATTAATTTTTTTAGAAAAATTTGGAAAGTGGTTAGAAAAACTTAATGCATTATTTATTTCATCAAAATTATTAGTCTCTTTTGAAACCAAATTTATTACTTCTTTTTTCCAGTATTCTTTATAGAATTCATCATCCTTCAAATTATCATTAACTTTAATTACAAAAATCCTTTCATCATTGTTGTTATATTTAAAAATCCTAGACATTTCAGTCATACAATATTGCGATTTAAAATATTTGTCCGTAATAATCATAACTACTGCTTTTCCCTTACCTATTCTCGTCATAAAAGAGTCAATACTCTGCCCATAATGTAATTCATTCTCATCTACTAAAAGTTTAATATGGGTATTATCACTTTTCGTTGATTCAAAATCGCTTATAAACATGCGATTAAAATCACGAAGTTTCTCACGTTCTATAATATCATTCTGGTTTTCTCGCAAATCTGGTTCTTCAAAGTGTGCATAAGATAAAAATGCGGAGTAGCGCTTTTGGTTTTTTACATCACGAGTTTTTCTTAATTCAATGGGGGTTTTAATTTCAGTTTCATTTTTTTTTAACTCCTCAGCTGTTTCTGAAATTAATTTTGCCGGAGTTATATCGGTAAATTTCATTTGAAAAGTGGAATCCATCATTAGACACATAGAAAAATTATTGTCAATAGTTTTAGAATTAATTTCTCTTTTTAATTTACCATCAATAACATTTTGCCTGTCAGATTCTGAAAGTTTTGAATAGCAATATTTTTTCTTACTATTGTTTACTTCTCCCTCCTTTTGGTTTAATAGTATATAGCTAACCATTTGAAATATCCATGAATTAAACTCAAAACCTAAAAATATAAAACAGTTGGACTTTATAAGAAATTCAACTATTGATTCTGGCATAGAATTAAGAGGTAGAAGCTTCTGAAAATGCTCAAAAAGTTCTTTATGTTCAATGATAATTTGATTCCAGTCTTTAGCATTTCCCATTATATTATAAAGTAAAGGACAATCACAGTTGAAGGAAATATTTTCTTTTTTAAAATCTTTTCTGTCAAATGCATTAAACTTTAAATCAATTTCATTTCTTTCACAAAATTCCATTAATCCATAGTCTGGTGACGCATTGATAATCAAAGGAAACTTTATTGATGAAATTAGCTCAAAAAGGTTAACATCTCCCCCTCCTTTATAATATCTCTGAAGATCAATTAATAATGAAGTTTTGTGGTCATCACTACCAATAGCAAATAATTGCTCATTTGAAAAATAAATAGAACTTTCATATTTGTCTTCTAATTGAGCAAAATATAACTTAGGGTCTGTTATTTTTCCTTCATCTTCTTTATAATATAAATTTGGTCCCAAAACTAATACGCATTTCTCATTTTTAATAGAATTGGCAATAATGTCTAAATTTATTGGCATAGCAATTATTTAATTAATTAAAATCTTTTGGATATCTGTTTTCCAGTTTAGTCTATTTAGACTATTACATGCATAAATAGCATTTATGAGCATAGAACTTGTTTCTCGGATATTGCCATTACATCCTTTAACAGCCAATCTATAGTGCATTTTACTCTTATTAATTTTATTTAAATATAGGTAGGCCTCTGCAATTGTGGCATCTTCCCAATAACTCCCGTACTTCGCAAGCTCAACATGATCTAAAGCAAGTTGAGCCATTCCTGTAATCTTTTTATGGTTAGTTTCATCTTCCATAAGATATAAAAATGCAAGGTTTATTGCATGATAGTAAATTTGGCTACTTTCTTTTTTTTCAATTGATAAAACAAGCGCCTTATTGTACCAATATATTGCCTTTTCTAAAAGTATTTTACTAGTATCAACAAGATATTTCCTTTTGTATCTGCCACCTAAAATACCCATAAAGTCAGTGTGTGATTTCAAATATTCCGATTCTTCTAGTTGTGTAATAGCATCATTTATTTTGCCAGTACCTTCCAAAGCAAAAATATACCTCTTAAATCCATTTTTATCAAGATCATTTGCGTTATATTTCTTTTCTAAAACTTTTATTTCGTCACGATATTTGGCTAGCTGGTTACCTATTTCTTTATCATTACCTATTAGAAATGGCGTTTTATTGCTAAGGCATTTTTTTAAAACTTGGAATGATGTATCAAGGTTACTTTCAGGCTTTACCATTGTTATATGATTTCCAGCTGTAATACAACGATATTCTTCACTAAAAGGAAATAAACTTGATTTAATAGGCACAAACTCATCTAGTTCTCCAGCAATTACAGCGAAATAAAAAGGATATTCCTTTTTAAATTTTGCATCCCAGTCATCCCTTAATGTTTTAATAAACATTCCCTGATCATCCATATCATTTATAGCGTTCTTAAACCATTTGAAAAACCATGCTTTCCTAAGTCCTCCACTTGGAGTTCCGTATAATAATATATGCGATATCTTATTAAAATCGGCTTCATCATCAATATCTAGGATTGCTCGTTGTATAACCAGCCCACCCATGCTATGCCCAATTAAAGCTACACGTTTATAATTATTTAAAAGTGTTTTAAGATTGGTTCGTAAATATTCTGAAACCTTAGCTATATCTGGTGTTGCAGACCATATTCCTTTTCCGATATTAGGCATTAAGTCTGTTGCATAACCTATACTTAATACATTCCAACTACTTAATTCAGCTTCTTCAATAATAAATTTGGGAATAGGATCGAATGTTGAACCTGGTTTTCCATTAAACCCATGAATAAAACAAATAACACTTTCATTATCTTCAGAACGATAAGGCACTATAATACCTTTATTACCACCTTTTACAGAATTTAATAATTCTCCAAGTACTTTTTTTGAAATACCCTTAGCTAAACTAATTGCCGTATCTGTTAGAATTTTGGTGTACATATTAAAATTGTTTTTATTAACAATACTTATTCAATTTGTTCCTTTAAATTCTTAATTTACAAGCATGACATGTCAAAAGATTAAGAATATAAAATTGGTGTTATTTTCTCATATTGAAAAAAGAAAAATTAACATTACGCCTATCTATATTTCATTATATATATAAATAAATTAAATATAGATTGATGTATTAATGTGGGGTCGGCTTCGAAATTAAAATAAGGAGTAGAAATCGAATTAATAATATTGGTAATGATTAATTTCAGTAAGAATTCATCTTGACTCTCAATAAATATTCTATTACATAACAAATTTAAACTGTTTAAACTACAAAAAAACAGGTATAACTACCTGTTTTTCTGAACAATAAATACATTTTCAATATTTTTAATTCTCAGCTAAAAAGGATATAAAATAGTACGGTCTCGAATAGAATCTATAAAAATTGATTTCACATTATTTTATATATTCTTTCATAAATAGTAATTAACGATTTTTAACATTTAACCTCTACGATATATATAAACCACTTCTGAACCAAAATTTAAAATAATTATCTTACAAATTCACTTGAAAATAAGCTAATTTCTTTAAATCGTTCATAAAATGATTTGTAAATTGTTCAGTAAGGGTCACTCTTAAAAAAAAGTTAAAACGAAAGTTTTAGCTTTTTTTTATATCTTTTTTACAGTATTTAATCCACTTTAACTTATAAAAATGAACGGTTTGTAAATCCAGTAAGGTCAACTTGACTAAATTCAAACCATTCATAAAGCACTAAAAACCAACACACTAAAACAAATTCACTACTTTTGTCTTAACAAAATTTTAATAATGGAATGTGAAAAAGAATTTAAAAGTAAAATTACGCCTCAAAAAGTGCAGCAAATACTGAACGAGGAAGGAATGAATTTAATACTAGAAGCGTACGCGAAGTAAAATTAATTTCCTCATCAGAACCGGTTTCATTTGCCAGCACAACTAGATTTGAAATATTTTGCTAATTACACTTCCAGAAATTAACTCTACAGTATTGCATAGAATAAAATGTATTTGAGATACAAATAAGATACAATGTGAAGAAGTACAATTAGAGCCACAAAATCAGATTGTACAAAGGTTTGCGGCAAAATCTTGGAAGATGTATGTTAAACAATTCAAACGCAGCAAATTTAAAACTAGTAAGTTAACTTCTGCTAAGTTATAATTTAAAATACTGTTGATTATTCACACTATTTCAACTCTTTTAATGCAACTTCCAGTTTATATTTTTCCCGAACATAATCTTCCTCTAATGAGTCAATAGTCTGTTGTAAAGATGGATCATAGTGCTTAATATCCCCAGCAAACTGTTTAGTAAATTTTACTTTTTCCTTCAGTAGGTTAAGTTGCTTCTGAGCATCTTCTAAGCACGTGTTGATGTATTCCCGCTCGTCCTGTGGATGAGATTCGACTTCATCTCTTTGCTTATCAATAGTTAGCTGTGCCGATTTAATTATACTGTCTGATTCTCTGTTCAATGCGAACCACTTTCTAAGTAGATTATCATTGATGCCGGACATTTCAGCTGAATCTATTTCTATGTCATTTTCATTTGGATCTATCCAATCCTTTTTCTGGCAGCAATATAAAAGCATAATGATGGCAATTGGTATATAAAACTTTCTTTTCATAATATTACTTATTTAATTTCTTAAGAATCTTTACTTTAAAGCATTATTTATAAAGATTTTATTTTAACTCAATATCTTCAACTAGCTGATGTTTTCTTATTACTATTATTTTCTGAGTGCAATTTTTTATCATGCTTTTGTTGCAATGTAATACTTTCCATTAAGGGCATATTCTCTGGCAATGTATTTCCGATGTCTTCAATTGCCTTACGAGCTTTTAATCCAACCGCAAAATGTATACTATTAGCCTCAACTCTATCCTGCACATTTTCATCATTTAGCTTTTCAGCGGTTTGAGTGACACGAAATAAATTGACTGCTAATTCTGTACTATCCATATGATCGAGAATGTTTTCATCAGAATCAAGACCTCTAATCTTGCGTATCGCTTTTACATCCAAACCACCATAAAGTCCTCTATATCCATGGTTTTGAAAAAAGGCATAATCTGCAGGCTTAACAATACCGGCTTTTCGTGCCGCTCCAGCCAACTGAAGATTTCTCTTAGCCAATTCTTTGCGAAGAAAATATCTTCGGTTTTTTACCATTTTAAAATTTTTACTTTTCTGCTGTTGGTTCAGTTCCTGCAGACGAGCTTGTATTGCAAAATAGGCTTGTCCAAGCGATACCGGTTTTAAAGTAGGATCTGCATTTTGAATTATAAGATAACAGCCATAGCGTGATAATTTTACATCACCTCCATTTCTTTGTAAATCATTACCAACTGATTTTATTGCACTAAAGTCTTTAAAATGTGATGCTGTCTCCTGACCTGTATTAATACAGGAAGCCTTTGCCTTATCCAGCACTTTAATAAATGAACTATATCTGGAATACCCTAACAATTTTGCAAGATCCTTTGCACTCCAATACTCATTACAAGCCTTATCTGTTTTTTTGAGTTTCTCAAATATCGATATGCTTTTGCTTTGTGATTTATTTGCTTTCATTGTGCTTTTTATTTAAAATCTGAGATTATTTTCTAAACTTATTTTAAATTAAAATTATCCTCAATACATTTTAGCTATAATCGAATACAGCAAATATCATTTAATAATTTAAGCAGAAAAATGATTTGTATCACCCTATAAGAAAGCTATAAATATCAAAAGATGATCACAATCATTTTTAATTTTTACGTGTCAAACTATCTTTAAAATAAAATTAAAAGCCATCAAAAAGAGATTTAAAAGAAATGAAAATGAAAAAATATATTTTAAAGTTTAGTGAGATCGGAATTAACGATATTAATAAAGTTGGAGGGAAAAACGCTTCTCTTGGAGAAATGTACAATAATCTTAGTCCTCATGGCATTAGAGTTCCCAATGGTTTTGCCATAACAACAACTGCATACAAAGATTTTATAGAATACAATCATTTAAGTTTTGCGCTAAATGAATTAATGCAACTTTTGGATAAGAAAGACTTTACCAACTTAACTGAAATTGGTGAGAAAGCGAGAAAGCTGCTACTTGATGCAAAATTTCCCCTTGATCTTCAGACTGAAATTTCAGACGCATACGTTCGATTATCTGAAGGCAGAGATCTGGCCGTTGCCGTTAGAAGCAGTGCAACGGCAGAAGATCTAGCCAATGCAAGTTTTGCAGGACAACACGATTCATTTCTAAACATTAAAGGTACAATGCCTCTAATATATGCGGTTAAGTGCTGTTTTGCATCACTCTATACAGACAGAGCTATTAAATATAGACTAGATAATGGTTTTGAGCATGAAAAAGTATTTCTTTCTGTTGGTATACAGCAGATGGTTCGTTCTGATTTAGCTTGTTCCGGTATCGGATTTACATTAGAACCCGAATCAGGATTTCTGGATGTCATTCATATTGCGGGAACCTGGGGTTTAGGCGAAACAATCGTGCAAGGTATCGTAACTCCTGATGAATTTCTTGTATTTAAAAAATCCGTTAGAAACAATAAAAAAGCTATTTTACAGAAAAATCTTGGAGCAAAAAATAAGATGCTCATTTATAATGATAACCCTTCCGGTACTAATTCGACAATTCTAAAAATTACCCCCCGAAAATGGTGTAACAAATTTGTCCTTGAAGATTCCGAAATTGAAAAATTGGCCAGATGGGCCCTCATTATAGAAGACCACTATAATAAACCCATGGATTTTGAATGGGCAAAGGATGGCTTAAATGGCGAGTTTTATATTATTCAGGCCAGACCAGAAACGGTGCATTCTCTAGTAAAGCCAATAGCAATTACTACTTATAAATTAGAAAAAAAAGGAATCGCACTAGTTCAGGGTGAGGCTGTAGGAAACCGTATAATTTGTGGTATTGCGAGAATTTTATTATCGCCGAAAGAGGCTTCAGCACTACAAAGCGGCGAAATTCTGATTACTAATTTTACCAGCCCGGATTGGGATCCTATTCTTAAAAAAGTGGCTGGAATAATTACCAATAAAGGAGGAAGAACAAGTCATGCCTCTATAGTAGCCAGGGAAATGGGAACCCCAGCAATTGTAGGAACAGGTAATGCCACTGAAATTATTAAAAACGGAGATCTTATTACCCTAAGCTGTGCTGAAGGAAAAACCGGTAATGTCTATAAAGGTAAATTGAAATACCTGCAAACAACTGTCCCACTCAGTAAAATCCAGCTCCCTCAAAAACCAAAAATACAGCTCATAGCTTCTGAACCCGAGAAAGCATTTGATTTATCATTTTATCCAAATGATGGCGTAGGATTACTTCGAATTGAGTTTATAATAAGCCATGATGTGAAAATACATCCGATGGCCCTGATTCATCCGGAAAAAGTAATGGATCCTGATCAAAGTTTAGCGATAACAGAACTAACGCAAAATTATAGTCACAAACCAAATTACCTCATCGAAAAGCTTTCACAGGGTGTCGCTACAATAGCAGCCGCCTTTTATCCCAAAGAAGTCATTGTGAGAATGAGTGATTTTAAAAGTAATGAATATTCTCAACTTCTCGGAGGCTCTTTTTTTGAGCCTCACGAAGAAAATCCAATGCTTGGTTTTCGTGGCGCTTCCCGTTATTATCATGAAAAATACCGCGAAGGATTCCGACTTGAATGTGAAGCGATGAAAATAGTTCGCGATGAAATGGGACTTACCAATGTAAAACTCATGATTCCATTTTGTCGTACTCCCGAAGAAGGAAAAAAAGTAATCGCTCTAATGGAAGAATACGGTTTAAAACAGCACAATAATGGCCTTGAAATATATGTAATGGCAGAAATTCCCTCCAACATATTACTGGCCGAAGAGTTTGCTGCCATTTTTGATGGTTTTTCTATCGGTTCCAATGATCTAACACAGCTTACTTTAGGCATCGACAGAGATTCTGAATTAATTGCGGATCTTTTTGATGAACAAAATCCAGCTTCAAAACAATTCATACTCCAAATGATAAATACCGCTGTGAAAATGGGTAAGAAAATTGGACTTTGCGGACAGGCGCCAAGTGATTCTGCATACTTTACAAAATTTTTAGTAACGGCAGGAATCGATAGTGTTTCTTTTAATGCTGATGCTTTGGTAAATGGCATTAAAAATATAAACAAATCTTTAGCGACAATTAAGGTTAAAAGAAATGGTTCTCTACACTAAAAGAGCTTCTTGAATAATAAAATTAAAAAAACAAAACATTGATTATCAAAAACATTTCACGAAATTTGTTTAAAACAAATCGATTGCGACATGAAAAATCAAGCACTTTTAAAGGCAATTATTGATAATGCAATCGATGGAATCATTATAATCAACGAAAGAGGAATTGTTGAATCGATTAATCCTTCTGCCTGCCGGCTTTTTTTGTATACTCCTGATGAAGTTGTCGGCAAAAACATTTCACTGTTAATGCCTTCTCCTGATAAAGAAAAACACGATTCTTATATACAAAATTATAAATCTTCCGGAATTCCGCATATTATTGGACATGACAGGGATGTGCTTGGGAGGAAAAAAGACGGAAACATATTTCCTTTCAGACTTGGAGTAAGTGAAGTTAAATTTGAGGGAGAAAGAATTTTTGCAGGTTTCATTCATGATATGAGTCACCAAAAAGAAGCGGAAAACCGTTTAATGCAATACACTCAGCATTTAGAAGAACTAGTAAAAGACCGTACGCAGACGTTAAACGAAACCATTGAAGCCTTAACCGCCACACAAGAAGAGGTGAGTAACACCCTCGAAAAAGAGAAAGAACTTAATAAAATTAAAAGCCGACTATTATCTATGGCCTCCCACGAATTTAGAACACCTTTGAGTACAATTCAGCTTTCCACTGCCCTGCTTCAGCGTTATGTAGAAAGCATAGATAATCCAAAAATTGAAACCCATATACGAAAAATCAAAAGCGCCATTGAAAACCTGACCACAATTTTGAATGATTTTTTACTTCTTGAAAAAGCAGAGTCGAATAAAATTACTCTTGAAATATCAACTTTTAATCTGCAGGATTTTATAAAAGAAATTATAGGAGAAATGAAGCTTCTCACAAAAAAGAAACAAAAGATAATTAGCATACCAAATAATGAAATTATTTTGGTAAAGCTGGACAAAAACTTACTCAAAAATTGTATCATAAATCTTGTATCCAATGCTATAAAATATTCAGGAGAGGAAACCGAAATCGAACTATCGACTTCTATCACGGATACTATGATAATAATCAATGTTAAAGATAATGGCATTGGTATTCCAGAGGAAGATCAAAAACATTTGTTTGAAGCTTTTTTCAGAGCACATAATACAGGAAATATTCCCGGAACCGGTCTGGGACTCCATATTGTTTCACGCTATGTATCACTACTGCATGGTACTATTTCATTTAAAAGCGCCATTGATAAAGGAACCTTATTTACCATTGAATTGCCACGTTATGACTAAAATACTTATCATCGAAGATAATGACAATATCAGAGAAAATGTTGTTGAAATACTTGAACTATCAGGATATGAGGTTTTTGCCGCGGCTAATGGAAAAACAGGAGTAGAAACAGCGCTTAAAATGTTGCCTGATCTAATACTATGTGATATTATGATGCCTGAACTTGATGGATATGGCGTTTTACATATACTCCATAAACACCCTGAAACACAAGCAACACCTATTATATTTTTGACTGCCAAAGCGGAAAGAGCCGATATCCGAAAAGGAATGGAACTGGGAGTTGATGATTATCTTACCAAGCCATTTGATGATATTGAGCTCCTTAAGGCAATAGAAGCCCGGTTGAAGAAAAAAGAACTCCAACAACTTTTTTATGGACAGAGTGCAGAAAACCTCAACGCAGTTATTTCTAAAGAAGACGGTCTCGTAAAACTAAAAGAAATCATGCTTGATCGCAGTACGCGACATTATAAAAAAAATCAATATATTCATTACGAAGGCGATCATGTACTAGGGATCTATTATATCATAAGCGGAAAAGTCAAAACCGTAAAACTTACTCAGGAAGGACGTGAACTTATTACGGGTGTTTATAAAGAAAACGATTATCTTGATATTAGTATACTGTTCTCAAACGATACCTATAACGATACAACGATCGCACTCGAAGAAACCGTTTTAAGCTTTTTGCCAACAGAACAACTTGACAAACTACTTTTTCTGTATCCTGATGTAGGGGCCAAATTCATTAAAATTCTCGCAAATGATATGCGGGAAAAAGAAGAACGATTGCTGCAGATTGCCTATATGTCAGTACGAAAAAGAATTGCCCAAGGCATTGTACACCTGCTAAAACAACATAGCTCTGATGGAACCAGTATTAAATTTTCCAGAGATGATCTTGCTGCTTTTTCCGGAACTTCACCTGAAACTGTAAGCCGCACTTTAAGCGATTTTAAAGAAGAAGGGTTAATAGAAAAGACTTCCAGTACTATACATATTCTTAATTTAGAAAAACTAAGCAGAATAAAAAACTAATTTTTCAATGTGATGAGTATCAATTTCTCACATGATTTGCGTCATCTTATCTGCCGATAATCTGCTCTAATTTTGATTAACAATTCAATTAAATGTTTAATTTAAATTTTAGAATATCATGACAACACTAGTGCCAACTAAGAAAAATGGTTCTCAACCAAGTATTTTTGAAGATTTCTTTAATGATGGTTTTCTGGACATACCATCCTTTTTTGCTTTTACAAATCAAAAAGGAGCTTTTATGCCCAATGTTAATGTTATTGAAAATGCCGAAAATTTTGAAATTGAACTTGCTGCGCCCGGGCTTCAGAATAAAGATTTCAAAGCAGAGGTTAAAAATGGGGTATTAACTATAAGCGCTGAAAAAGAAGAAGAAATAAAAGAGGAAGATAAAAATTTTAGAAAAAGAGAATTCTCTTATAGCTCCTTCAGCCGTTCTTTTGCTTTACCAGATAATGTAGCAGCCGATAAAATTGATGCTAATTATAAAAATGGCATTTTAAAGCTTACATTACCCAAAAAGAACAGCAGTCCTAAAACTCCTGCAAAACAAATTAAAATAGGATAAACCAAAAAAATAAGATGTGCTTATAAAATATTTTTTTAGGCACATCTTATGTCATATTTTGATTAATAATCAGAATCTGCTTTAATATTGAATAGCATGAAAGTAATTAAACACTCAGGTCATGTCGTTCCTTTCGATATTGAAAAATTAAAACTTTCTCTTCAAAAATCGGGAGCTGCTCCTGATCTTATCAAAGAGTCCCTTGCACAGATACAAAATCAAATGTATGAAGGCATAACAACCAAGGAAATATACAAGCTGGCATTTGCGATCTTAAAGAAAGCATCAAACGCACATGCAGCGCGATATAACCTGCGCTATGCATTACAAATGCTTGGGCCGGCCGGTTTTTTCTTTGAAAAATTCATATCCAGACTTTATGCCGCTGAAGGCTATAAGACAAGGACAAATCTAACCCTGCAGGGAAAATGTGTATCGCATGAAGTAGATGTAGCCCTTAAAAAAGAGAACAAGCTCTGGATGGTTGAGTGTAAATTCCACAGCAGCAGAGAAGGCGCATCAGATGTAAAAGTACCCATGTATATTCTGTCACGGTTTAATGATCTCAAATCAAAACAGCACACTATTTTTAGCGGAAGCGAAAACATCGATTCCTGTATAATAGTAACTAACAACCGATTTACAAAAGATGCTGAAAATTTTGCTGTCTGTAGCGGCATCACTCTTTTAAGCTGGGATTATCCTAAAAATGACAGCATTAAAAATAAAATAGATAAAGGAGGACTCTACCCGATTACCTGTCTCACAACACTCTCAATGGTTGAAAAAGAAAAATTGCTTATTCTGGATCAAATACTTGTAAAAGATCTTATCAATGATTCGAAAAGTCTTCATAAAATAGGAATTAGTGAAAACCGAATCAGAAATGTATTAAAAGAAGCTTCACAAATTTGTAAACTTATTTAAAATGAAAATAAAATTTATTGGAGGCGCCGGAACTGTAACAGGCTCAAAGACACTCATAGAAAGTAATGGTACTAGAATATTGATTGATTGTGGGCTTTTTCAAGGGCTTAAGACGCTTAGACGACTTAACTGGGAGCCTTTCCCCGTTTTACCTTCCACAATAGATTATGTACTTCTCACCCATGGTCATCTCGATCATTGCGGATGGCTTCCGAGATTGGTTGCACAGGGATTTACAGGCAAAATATATTGCACCTCTCCTACTAGAGATGTGGCCAAACTTGTTCTTTTAGACAGTGCTAAAATTCAGGAAGAAGAAGCTAATAAAGCTAACAAAGAACATTATTCCAAGCATGAAAAAGCAGAACCTCTTTATACTTTAGAGCAAGCAGAAGCTGTTCTTCCCTATTTTAAAATCGTACAACCCGACATTTCAACTGACATTTCAACTGACATTTCAACTGACATTTCAACTGACATTTCAACTGACATTGCTTCTGATATTACTGCTACATATACTGGTGCAGGACATATTATAGGTGCCTGCACTATTACACTAGTACTTGAAGGCAAAACTTTGGTATTTTCAGGTGACATAGGACGCGATGACGATGTATTGATGTTTCCGCCAACAAAACCCACACTAGGGGATTATCTCTTTTTAGAAAGTACTTATGGTAACCGTATTCATCCTGATCTGGATGCAAAAAAAGAGCTTGAAAACTATATCAATACCACTATAGAACAAAAAGGTACTGTTATTATTCCAGGATTTGCTGTTGAAAGAGCACAATCCATAATGTATTTGATATGGCAGCTTAAAACGGAAGGCAGAATTCCAAATGTTCCTTATATTCTGGATACACCTATGGGTGCAAGTGTCCTGGATATTTTTTTACTGAATATGCAATGGCACAAACTCTCTGCTAATGACTGCCACGAAATGTGTAAAATGTTTAAAATAGTTTCTGAATACGAACAGACTATGCGAATTATTGAAGATCCTCAGCCGAAGGTAATCATCGCCGCAAGCGGAATGGCCACAGGAGGTCGCGTATTATCCTATTTCGAGCATTATATAGGCCTGGATAAAACTACTGTTGTAATGGTAGGATATCAGGCAGAGGGTACTCGTGGAAGAAGACTTCTAGAAGGTGCCTATGAAATTAAAATATACGGCAACTACTATAACGTAGAGGCTAAAATAGTTCAGATTGAAGGACTCTCTGCTCATGGAGATCAGCAAGATCTTGTAAACTGGCTTTCATCACTTGAAAATGTTCCCAAATGTATTTACTTAGTACATGGAGAAAATCTTCCGGCAGATGAACTTCGAATTAAAATTCAGGAGCGATATGGTTTTAACTGTGCTGTTCCGCTGATAGGAAGTGAGGTAGAAATCTAATAGATTTTTCATTTCCTTCTAAAATATTTTGGAACCTCAAACCATAATACGGATACTGATCCTGCCAAAACACACGTAATGAACTGAAAAAATGTAGGCATTTCAAAATTAAATAAAGAACGTAAAAAGGGTACTGCAAATAGTAGTATAACCAAAAGCACCGTAATGCCTATTAAAAGAGAAACCATAAAATTTTTATAGTGAAGTGTTACCCATAATGAATAATAAAAAGATCGGTTTACTAATGTGAGCAAGACATTGGCCGTAATCAAAGTTAAAAAAACCATGCTTCGTGTGCTGTTTTCATTCCATTGATTGTATACTGACCACTGATATATACCTAATACTCCTATAGTAATAACAACTCCCTGCAAAATACTTGTTATCAATTCTTTTGTCTTAAAAAAAGTAGATGTCAATGCTCTTGGTCCTCTTTGCATGGTATCGGCTTCAGTAGGTTCATTCTCATAGAGTATTGAACAGGTTGGTCCCATAATTAGTTCTAGCAGAATTACATGGAGCGGACTGAATATATTCGGATAAATCCATCCTAAAGCAAGTGGAATAAAAACGATTAGAATTATGGGAATATGTATTGATATAATATATTGAATTGCCTTTTTCAGATTCGTATAAATTCTTCTTCCCATTGCTACGGCCTCTACCATTTTAGAAAGATCATCTTCTACCAGAATAAGGGAGGCAGCATCTTTTGCTATAGCTGTTCCTTTTTTTCCCATGGCAACACCTATGTGAGCTGCTTTAAGTGAAGGCCCATCATTAACACCGTCTCCCGTCATGGCAACAATTTGTCCATTTGCTTTGAGAGCGTTGACAATTCTTAGTTTTGCTTCGGGAAACATTCGGCTAAACAAATTGATATCCATTACTTTACTTTGTAATTCTGAATCACGTAACTTCATTAGCTCATCGCCTGTAATGGCTTTATCAAATCCCTTAAAACCGATTTGTTGAGCAATAGCTTTTGTTGTGCGGGCATTATCTCCGGTAATAATCTTAACTCCTAGTCCGGCTTTGTAAAAAGACTGTAGTACCTCCGAAATATTATCCTTAGGCGGATCGTAGAAAGCAACCAGGCCTTTAAATAGAAATGAAATTTCCTGCTGTGTTTGAGGATACCTATTTCCTTCCAAAAGACCATGGGCAACACCAAGAACCCTGTAACCTTTTCCTGTTAGTTTATCCATAGCCAATAGTACGATTTCTATTTCCTTAGTTGTAAGATGGCAAACTTCAAAAATTGCTTCAGGTGCTCCTTTTGCAGCAATAATTCGATTTCCTCCATCATCTTCAAAAATATGAGTCATCATAGGCGGCTTTCCTGATAACGGATATTCATGAATCATTTTAAAATTGGCCGTCAAATCTTTAGCTGTAAACTTTTTATAAGTATTATGCAGTGCTATTTCCATCGGATCAAAAGGTATGGGTTCACTGGCCCACATAGCGGTTGTTATAAGATCCTCAGTTTCTTTTAATTCTCTAAAAGTATTAACGTCTGCATCTAACCCTGACGGTAAATAAAGACCGGCGAGCTCCATTTTATTCTGAGTTATGGTACCTGTTTTATCTGTACAGATTATGGTGGCGCTACCTAGGGTTTCAACTGTTTTCATTTGTTTGACTACGATGCCCATTTTCATCAATCGGCGTGCTCCCAGTGCCATAAATGTTGTAAAAGCAACCGGTATCTCCTCTGGTAATATGCTCATTGCCAAAGTAAGCGCTACCAAAAGGCTTCCCAAAACATTACCTATTCTTGAATAATTGATAGCCCATACCAGAATAAAAACCAGAACTCCGACAAAAACCATTTTTTTTATAAAATTCCCGATCTGATGTTCTAAAGGCGTTTTTTCTTCGGTAATAGCTTCGAGGCTGCTTCCTATTTTGCCCAACCTTGTTTCATTGCCTATTTCTTTTACTTTAAATATAGCCAATCCACTGACAACGGTAGTTCCCGAAAAAACTTTATTATGTTCTTTTTCTTTATCTTTAAAAACATTCATTGATTCACCAGTAAGTATCGATTCGTTTACTGAAAAATCATTTGAACGTATGATAACACCATCAGCGGGAACCAATCCTCCTTCTTCAACAATTACCAAATCACTAACAACAATATCTTGTGTTTTAATATTTTGCTGTTTCCCGTCACGAATAACTTTGCACAAAGGCTCTGTGAATTCCTGTAATTTTGCCAAAGCATTTTGGCTTCTCTTTTCCTGATAAAGGGAAATTGCTGCAATTAATAAAATTGAAGCGGTAAGAAATACTGCGTCGCTATATTGCCTATTGATAAAGTAAATTCCGGCTGCAATGAGTAATAAAAGAATCATTGGTTCTGCAAAAATGCTTTTTAGGAAATCTAAAAACCTGTTCTCTTTTTTATAATTATACTTATTTACTCCAAATTTTGCTCTAAAATCAAGTACCTCGTGAACATTTAGTCCCTGTAATTCTTGTTCCTTTTTATTCATAGGTTATGTAGATAAATTAGATCACAGTATAATATCTTAAAGATACGAAATAACTTTTTGCTTTAACAGCCGCTTTAAAGTATTGAAAGAAAGCATTATTGTCATTGCAGATTAATCGTCGGAAATATATGCAGCCGTACTTTTAAAGCATTCACAACCAAACAATGTTGAGTACAGAGTGAAAAAATTTTCAGTGTTTTATTAAGCTGGTTTCTTTCCTCAATAATTACTATAGGTCTTAGAACGATATCTGTTATCTCTAAAAATTCATCTGATAGTAGTATAGATGCACGGGCGGTACTTTTGAACTGCTTAAACTTTATTCCTTTGTGTTTGGCTGTATTAAAAAATGCTGTCATATAAGAACTTTCTACAGCCGCGAGAAATAAATGTTCTGCCGACCATGCATTTTCATCGAGATTTTTTAAACAGGAATAAGATGATACTTCTATATCGTTATTAAAGATAACGGCACTTACTCTTGCAGTTCCATTCACCTGACATTCTAAATCTACCTGATATTCTTGTAAAGTTTTCATAATAACTAAATTAGTAAGTTGCTCACTAGTAATAAATGATATCCAACATATATTTTATCCGGTAATAAATTAAAAACTAAAAATAAAAGTGCTAAAAGTCATTAATACAAATGATTCAGATCATTTGTATTTTTTGTGCATTAATGCAATTTTACATAGCAAATCAAAAGGAATTAATGGCAAATTTAAGATATAGAGTTGTACAGATTCTAATGATTTGTAAACCTAATCAAATCTTACACTAACTAAAAAAATAGACAGCCATGGAAAATCAACAATTATTCGTAGCAAATTATAAAACACAGCAGCAGGCTGAAGATGCAATCAAAAAACTAAAAAAAAGTGGTTACGACGTTACAAAACTTTCCATAATTGGAACAGATTGTTATACGGAACAAAACATCCTTGGGTACTTTAATATTTATGATAAAATGGAAAAATGGAGTACTACTGGATTATTTGCTGTAGGGCTATGCGGATTATTGTTTGGATTACTTTTTATTTTCAACTTCACCGCAAGTCTTCCATACTTTAGAATACCAATCATATATGCGTGTGTAGCTATACTTCTGGGAGCTACGCTGCCATTAATAGGTATGGGACTTTCAAAAGACAAAACCATAAAATATAAAACCGAAGTAAAAGCTCGTAAATATGTACTCTTTGCTAAGGAAACAAATGACAACATTGAAATTATGAGAACCACACTTAATACTCATGTTCCTAAACAAAATTCGATACAGGAAAAAGAAAACCAAACTTTATTACAAAACGAAGCTTTTCACCTTTAGCAGATAAAAACTAAAATTTCAAATTAAGCTACTATTAATATTAAATATCTAAATGAAAACGATATGAAAACAAATGAAGAACTGCAAAGAGATGTTCAGAATGCCATTAAATGGGAACCGCAGCTGCATGCCGCTGAAATTGGTGTAACCGCCAAAGACGGCGTAGTGACGCTCATGGGAACTGTAGATGGCTATTATAAAAAAATTGAAGCTGAAAATGCTGCCAAAAATGTTGATGGCGTCAAAGCAGTTGTTGAGGAAATTGAAATCAAATACTCCAGCAATACCAAGTCTGATGAAGATATTGCCAACGATGTCTTAAAGGCTCTAACAGATAACTGGAATGTACCTCAGGAAAAGATTCAGATTAAAGTTGAAAAGGGCTGGGTCACTCTGGAGGGTCAGGTAACCTGGAATTATCAAAAAGAAGCCGCCAATAAATCCGTCGGCCATCTTACTGGTGTTAAAGGCGTAACCAACCGTATCAAAATAAAATCTGAAGTACAGGATGAAATTGAGAAAAAAAATATTGTAAGAGCCTTAGAAAGCAACTGGACACTGCACTCTGAAAACATATTCATTAAAGTTAATGGTACAACGGTGACATTAACAGGAGCTGTTTCTTCACTTTTTCAAAAAGATTTAGCAGAAAAAATAGTGTGGAAAACCCCTGGTATCTGGTCGGTAGATAATCAGCTTGTTGTGGAACATAAATATGCTATATCAGAATAACTTTAAAAGGGAGATGAAATTCTCCCTTTTATTAAACCTTATAAAAAACAGATACCAATTTCATTTTTTAAAGTTTCTTAAAAAAATAAATCTTAAAATAAAAAATCATGAAAACAATAATAGCCTTAATGGCAATTACAGCAATCACAGCCGTAATTCTGATTAGTAACATAAGACAAAACTATCAAAAAGCTAACTCTTAAATATCACTATCATGGAACCAGGCTGGATCATATTAACATTTATGAGCATCGTCATTTTAATTGTGATGATTTACATCTTTATACAAAACAATAAAGATCGCAAACAATATGAAAAAGATTTAAACACACCTTCAAATCTGTATGAAGAAGAATCTGAAGTAAATGACTTAGATAAATTTTGACATTTTATCCTGTAAATATTTTAAAATATGAAAACTACAATACTGGATATGCAAACAAAAACTGGAGAAAAAGTTAAGCTACATTTTTATAATTAG
>NZ_JBMDIY010000045.1:0-49456 GCF_057808895.1 Flavobacterium sp. FG68 | reverse complement strand
GTCGTCGCCTTTCTTTTGAAAAACCCTATCCAAAACGGATAGGGTTTTTTGTTTTTTACATGTTTCCTAAATGTGGCTTAGATTACAAAACTAAACTGTTAAATTATAGTCAATTGTTTGTTCTTCATCATTCATACTTTAGAAGTTTTAAATAGGATTGAGTATTTTTGTGTTTAAATTATTTATTAAACATGAAGAAAAGTATTTTACTGTTGACACTTTTTGTTATTACAAATTTAAGTGCGCAACAACGTCCCAAATTAGTCGTAGGTATTGTAGTTGATCAAATGAAAATGGAATATTTATATCGATTTTCAGATGATTTTTCCCCAAATGGTTTTAAGAGATTAATGAATGATGGATTTGTTTTCCAGAATATGCATTATAATTATATGCCAACTTACACTGCGCCAGGACACGCTTCTATATATACTGGCGCAACACCTGCTACACACGGAATTGTTGGTAACGAATGGTTCAGCAGAGCTCTTGGTAAAGACATGTATTGTACAGACGATGCTGGTGTAAAAACTGTTGGAGACGGAACTGCGGAAGAAGGTGCAATGTCTCCTAAAAATCTTCAAGCTACTACAATTACAGACGAAGTTCGTATGGCTACCAACTTTAATGGAAAAGTTATCGGAATGAGTCTTAAAGACCGTGGTGCAATTTTACCAGCTGGACATTTTGCAAATTGGGCATTTTGGTACAGTAAAACCGGGTCGTTTATTTCTAGTACTTTTTACGGAGAAAAATTACCGGAATGGGTATCAGAATTCAATAACGAAAAAAACTACCTAAAATACATTAATAAAGGTTGGGATTTATACAAACCAGCTTCCGTATACAATGAAAGTCTTCCTGATAATAATCCTTATGAAGGTAAATTATATGGAAGTGCAGCTCCAGTTTTTCCATATGATTTAAAATCAATGTATGAGAAAAATGATGCTGGAGTCATTCGTGTAACTCCTTATGGAAACGATTTACTTGCTGATTTTGCTAAAAGAGCAATCGAAAAAGAAAATCTTGGAAAAGATAATAATACTGACTTCTTGACGGTTAGTTTTTCTTCTACAGATTATGTTGGACATTTACTTGGTCCAAGATCTATGGAGCTTCAGGATACTTATTTGAGATTAGATCAAACTATTGCCGATTTCTTAGCGTATTTAGATAAAACAGTTGGAAAAGGAAACTATTTACTTTTCTTAACCGCAGACCATGCAGGTGCTGAGAATGTAATTTATTTAAAAGACCGCAAGTATAATGTAGATAATTATCCGTCAAAAGATGTAAAGAAAAGTATGCAGGATTTCTCAACACAAACTTTCGGAGTTGATTTAATTTTAAACTATTCAAATTTCAATGTTTTCTTCAATAAACAAATTATAAAAGATAAAGGTTTAGAATTAGCAAAAGTTAAACAAGCTTTTAAAGAGTTTTTAATTTTTCAGCCACAAGTTAAAAAGGTGTATACTGAAGAAGAAATTTTAGCCAATGCCGGAAACGATTATTCTCTGAATTTTGTAGCAAAAGGCTATGATGTAACTCAAAATGGAGATCTTGTTATTGTTGACAAGCCCGGAGATATTGAATATGCTACTACAGGAACTTCACACGGTACAATATATAGTTATGACACTCATGTTCCAGCTATTTTTTACGGATGGCATATTAAAAAAGGAGAATCTTACGATAAAAAGGCTATTACAGAAATAGCACCAACAATTGCACAAAAAATTAAAGTTACTTTCCCTAATGGAACTGAAGCAAAAGTATTGCAAGAAGTTTTAGATGAAAAGAAATAAACTATAAATGAGAAAAACCTGTCTTTCAAGACAGGTTTTTTTTATGCCATAAAAAAAGGCTTTTCATTACGAAAAGCCTTTTTACTTTATTGCTTAGTAAGCACTTATATAATATTGGCACTATGCGTTTGCCAATACTAATTCTTCATTAAAAGGAAGGTTCCATGCTTCAGCAACTCCTTTGTAAAGGATTTTTCCGTTAGCAATATTTAAACCTTTTTTCAATTCTTCGTTTTCTGCACAAGCTTTTTCCCATCCTTTGTTTGCTAATTGTACTGCATAAGGCAAAGTAGCATTAGTCAAAGCTAAAGTAGATGTATAAGGAACAGCTCCTGGCATATTTGCTACACAATAGTGTACGATATCATCAATAATAAAAGTTGGGTTTTCGTGAGTTGTAGGAGTACAAGTTTCGATACATCCACCTTGGTCAACAGCAACGTCAACTACAACAGTTCCCGGACGCATTAATTTAAGCATATCACGTGTAATTAAGTGAGGTGCTTTTGCCCCTGGAATTAAAACTGCTCCAACAATTAAGTCAGCATCTTTAATTGCTCTTGTAATATTATAATGATTAGACATTTCTGTATTAACGTTTGCTGGCATAATGTCATCTAATTGACGTAAACGTGGCAAACTTAAATCCATAATAGTAACCTGTGCTCCTAAACCAGCAGCCATTTTTGCTGCTTGAGTTCCAACAATTCCTCCACCTAAAACTAATACTTTTGCTGGTGGAACACCTGGGACACCACCTAAAAGAATTCCTCTTCCTTTTAATGGTTTTTCAAGGTATTTTGCTCCTTGTTGAATAGCCATACGACCTGCAACTTCAGACATTGGAACTAATAATGGTAAGCTGCGGTCTGTTTTTTCAACAGTTTCATAAGCTAAACAAACTGCACCTTTTTCAAGCATTGCATGAGTTAATGGCTCAGATGAAGCAAAGTGGAAATAAGTAAATAATAATTGATCTTTTTTGATTAATTCATATTCAGATGCAATTGGTTCTTTAACTTTGATGATCATTTCTGCAATTGCATAAACTTCTTCAATAGTTGGTAAAACTACAGCACCAGCTTGCGCATATTCTTCATCCGCAAAACCACTACCTAAACCAGCAGTAGCTTGTACATAAACTGTATGTCCATGTTTTTTCATTTCAGAAACACCAGCAGGAGTTAAAGCAACTCTGTTCTCGTTGTTTTTTATTTCTTTTGGAACACCTATTATCATTTGATATATTTTTTGTTTTTTATTGAATTTGTTTTACAAAGCTACAGAGAGAGAATAAATTATGGTTTACCGATTAATAAATAAGAAAATATTATTTTATTTTTTACTTTTACAGAAAATTATTCTGTTTTGACCCGTAATTTATTCTTCAAAAAGAAAAAAAAACTAAAAAATACTACTCTAATAAAACGTTTTCGTTATGGCTTTAGATGAAATTGACAAAAAAATCTTACGTCTTTTACAGGAAGATGCGCACTATACTTTAAAAGACATCGCAAACAAAATAAATTTGTCTTTAACTCCGGTTCACGATCGGGTGAAACGTCTTGAAAAAGATGGGATTATAGAAAAATACGTTACGATTTTAGACAAGAAAAAACTCGGAAATAATTTAACAGTTTACTGCCAGGTTACGCTTACCAAACAGACTTATGATACCTCTGAAGGATTTAATCAGTCCATTTTAAATTTACCTGAAGTTGTAGAGTGCAATTATGTTTCAGGAAATTTCGATTATATGCTTAAAATTATAATTCCAGATATGGAAAGCTATCATCATTTTCATCAAAAGAAATTATCTGTTTTACCTGAAGTTTCACTTATAAATACCGTCTTTGTAATATCTGAAGTAAAAAGCACAACTGTTTTACCTATTTAGTTTTGTAGTAAAATATTTATATATTTGTGTTTTGAAATTAAATATAGATGGGATACAAAATAAAACCATTGGATACTCGGGATAGAAAAAACATCTATTTATTATTTTTGTTTTTTTCATGCCCAGGAATTATAATCTTTCTAGTTTATTGTTATATAGCAATCTCTTGGAGTTCTAGCGAAATTTTTATAAATTCTTTACCACTGATTTTAGCTTGCATAATAATTCCGCACATTTTTTCAATCAAATATTTAATAGTATTAAAAAATAACGAAAAATATGTTGTAAAAGGAATTCTAACATATGTGTGTTCCATACACAATGGAACTTGTTGGTATACAGTTGACGAAAAAGATAAATTTACTACTACAAGTATTGGAGATATATTTTGTGATAGATTGCAAGGAGGCAATGTGGTTGAATTACATATTCTTCCTTATATGTATTCTAAGAAAAAAATATTTTATGCTAAAAGAATAAGTGAGTCTTATGAAATGACTTTAAGTGTTATAGACATTAAAATAGACAAAACAGAGAATTTTATAAGTATTGCTTTTTCTAATTTTGGGACACATACTTTTCTTAAATCTTCTTTTTTAAATAGTATAAAAATTGGAGATCTTCTTTTAGTGAAAGTAACAATAGAAATAACTTCTGGAAAGCCGTTGTTTGCTTTTGAAAAAATAACCTCAGATAAGAATTTAAAATTGGATTATAGATTTTAGATTTTCAATCATAAAAAACAAAAACCACCAAGTAAACTTGATGGTTTAAGTAAGTAGTTAGATTGAATTAATAATAAGTATAACGTCTTACCTTGGCAATATATTTTGCAAGACGAATAACTTGATGACTATAACCGTATTCATTATCGTACCAAATATAAAGTACAATGTTTTTTCCATCCTTTGAAACAATAGTTGCATTACTGTCATAAATTGAAGGAGCCGAAGTTCCCACAATATCAGATGAAACCAATTCATTATTAAGTGAATATTTAATTTGCTCTACGAGTTCTCCTTCAAGAGCATATTTTTTCATGATTTTATTGATAGCAGTAATAGACGTTGCTTTTTTAACTTCTAAATTTAAAACCACTAAAGAACCATTAGGAACCGGAACCCGAATAGCATTTGAAGTTAATTTTCCCTCTAAAGACGGTAAAGCTTTTGAAACAGCATTTCCGGCACCAGTTTCTGTAATTACCATGTTTAAAGCTGCAGCTCTTCCGCGACGATATTTTCTATGCATATTATCAACCAAATTCTGATCGTTGGTATAAGAATGAATAGTTTCTAAATGTCCTTTTACAACACCCAAAGTATCTTCAATAACTTTTAAAACCGGCGTGATAGCATTTGTTGTGCAGGATGCAGCAGAGAAAATATTATTTTCATCTGGATTATAATCATTATGATTTACTCCGTGCACAATATTTGGAACACCTTTTCCCGGAGCAGTCAATAAAACTTTATGAACCCCATTTGATGTTAAATGTCTTTTTAAAGCTTCTTCAGTTGTAAATGCTCCCGTATTATCAATTACTAAAGCATCATTAATTTCATATTCCGTATAATCAATTTCTTCCGGAGAATTTGCTGAAATAATATGAACCGTAGTTCCATTGATTATTAATGCATTGTTTTTGGCATCTGCAATTACAGAACCCTGAAAATCTCCGTGAATGGAATCATGACGCAATAAAGAAGCACGTTTCTCTAAAGTTACAGCGTCATTTTTATCTCGGGTCACAATCGCTCTTAAACGCAATTGATTTCCTTTTCCGGTTTTAGACATTAATTCTCTGGCCAATAAACGTCCGATTCTTCCAAAACCATAAAGAACAACATCTTTAGGCTGAATTTCTTGTGAAGTTTTTGATTTTTTCAATTTTTCGATCACAAAATATCTTGCGTCCGGATATTTCTCATCTTCTAAATGATACTCATAAGTTAATTTTCCAAGATCTATTTTCGCAGGCGGAAGATCTAAAGACAAAACAACTTTTGCGATTTCGACCGAATCGAAAATGGTGATAGGTTTACCCACAAATTCACCCGCATATTGATGAAGATTGATAATATCGCTGACATTTTTATCCAATAACTGATTTTTAAATAAAACCATTTCGATGGATTTGTCATACCATAAATCACTTATCACTTTAATTAATTCGACACCAGCTCTTCTTCGGTCGACTTGTAATGATACCTCTTTTTGGTACAAAGAATTTTTGCTCATAATTGATTAAATTGAAATAATAAAACACTCACTTATTTTATAATTTGGCGCAAAAGTATCCATTTCAATCGATTTCGTAAACTATTTTAGCATTTATTTTTCAAAACAAAAAAGCCACCTTATTTATTTCTAAGATGGCTTTTTTTTGACTTTTCAGTCGCAGTCACAGTTTACAGTTTTTTGAGACTGTAAACTGTGACTGAATACTGCGACTAATTTTTAAATAATAATTCTAAATATCTCTCCGTTTTTATTGATCATTTCGATACGTACACTTTGTCCTTCGTCTTTTTTATTTAAAAGTTTAGAAACAGTTTCAACATTTGTTGCTTTTACGTTATCGATACTCAAAATAATATTTCCCTGTAATTCATTTTGATACTGCATTAAATTCTCATTTGTGATGTTTTTAATTTTTACACCATAATCAATTTTGAATTTCTTTTTATCAGCAGCATCAATATTTTCTAATTCAATTCCTTTAAATTCAGTACTGAAAAACTCATTTTTACTTAAAGTAACTGGAACCGTTTTAGTTTTTCCGTCTTTAATATAAGTTACTTTTACAACGTCATTCGGGCGTTTTGTATTGATGTAACCTGAAAGATCAGCAAAAGTCGAAATGTTTTGCTCGTCCAGTTTTACAATAATATCACCTTTTGTAAGACCTGCTTTTTCGGCACCAGAATTTTTAGAAACTTTATTAATGTAGAAACCTTGTGTTTCAGTAATTCCTAATTCTTTTGAAGCCGTACTGTTCAATTCACCGCCTTCAACACCCAGAATTCCTCTTTGAACATTTCCATATTCCATAATATCCTCAATAATTTTTCGAGCGATATTTGACGGAACTGCAAAAGAATATCCAACATACGATCCTGTCATAGACGAAATCATCGTATTAATTCCAATTAATTCACCTCTTGTATTTACTAATGCACCACCAGAATTCCCCGGATTTACAGCAGCATCAGTTTGAATGAAAGATTGAATTCCGCTTTGGTCTAAATTTCTGGCTTTCGCCGAAACAATTCCAGCAGTAACTGTTGAAGTTAAATTGTACGGATTACCAACTGCCAAAACCCATTCTCCAATTTTTACCGAATCAGAGTTTGCAAAAGCAGTGTAAGGTAATTTTTCATCGGCACTTATTTTTAATAAGGCAATATCCATTTTAGAATCTGTACCAACTAATTTTGCTTTGTACGATTTTTTATTGTTCAAAGTAATTTCAATTTCAGATGCATCTTTAATAACGTGATTGTTTGTCACGATATATCCATCTTCAGAAATAATAACACCAGATCCGGTTCCTACTTGTTCTTGTTGCTGCTGTCCGCCATAACCGTAGAAAAATTCCATCATAGGATTACTTACCGTTCTTCTCGAAACATTTTTTACGTGAACAACCGTGTGAATTGTTTTGTCTGCAGCTTCAGTAAAATCAACTGCTTCACCAGGTAATCCAACGGTTCTTCCGTATGAATTAGGAGCCAGGGTAACAACAGAGTTTCCTTTTCCAAAAAAAGAATCACTGCCATCAAATAATAACTTGTAAGCACCAAGCGTAGTAGCACCGCTTAGTAGTGAAACTAGAAATAAGGTTGAAAATCTTTTCATATTACATTTATGTTTTTGAGTTATTTAGGGATTTGTTTTTAACATTTATAACGTAAAATTATGCCAAAAAATTATTTGAAAAAATGGTTTAACTCTCTTTAACATTGATTAACATTTCATTAATTAATCTTCATAGATTCTTCGTACTTTTGTATTTCTTAATGAATAAAAAATGCAATTAGAATTTTATAAATATCAAGGTACAGGCAACGATTTTGTAATGATCGACAACAGATCTAATTTCTTCCCAAAAGAAGATGTAAAGTTGATTGAACGCTTGTGCGACAGACGTTTCGGAATTGGAGCTGACGGCCTAATTTTGTTAGAAAATGACTCTGAAACTGACTTTAGAATGGTTTACTATAATTCAGACGGAAACCAAAGTTCAATGTGTGGCAATGGAGGCCGCTGTCTGGTAGCTTTTGCAAATCAATTGGGAGTTATCGACGATAAAACTACTTTTATTGCTACAGATGGTTTACACCATGCGTCAGTAGGAAATGATGCAATTGTTTCGCTTCAGATGATCGATGTTGATAAAGTGCAAAAAAATGACTCTTATACTTTTTTAGATACCGGATCTCCACATCATGTACAAATTGTTGACGATTTAGAACATTATAATGTAAAAGAAAACGGAGCAGCCATTCGTTACGGAGATTTATACGGAGAAAAAGGAAGCAATGTTAATTTCGTAAAAAAAGTTGATAATGATACTTTCTCTCTTCGTACTTATGAAAGAGGAGTGGAAGACGAAACTTTAGCCTGCGGAACCGGAGCAACAGCCGTAGCAATTGCCATGAATGCAATTGGACAAACAGACAAAACTTCAATCAACTTAAATGTTGAAGGAGGAAAATTAGTTGTTTCTTTCGATAAATTAGGAGATCATTTTACCAATGTTTTCCTAACCGGACCAGCAAAATTTGTTTTCAAAGGAACTATAGAAATATAAAATTCCAATATTCTAAAATTCCAAATTCCAAAATTGACAATCAATAATCTGAAATCAACAATCTAAAATCTAAAATTGCAAAATGATCACACTCAAAGGCGAAACCATTTATCTGCGTGCACTAGAACCTGAAGATTTAGGCTTTGTGCATTCGATGGAAAATGACCAAAGCATTTGGGAAGTCAGCAATACCAATACGCCATATAGCCGATTTTTAATTCGTCAATATCTTGAAAATGCACAACAAGATATTTATGAAGCGAAACAATTACGCTTAGCAATTTGTCAGGACGAAGATTTTCCGGCGATTGGATTGATCGATTTATTTGAATTTGATCCAAGAAATAACAGGGCAGGAGTTGGTATTGTCATTCAAAAAAATAAAAACAGAAGACAAAATATTGGTTCTGAGGCATTAGAACTTCTAATTAAATATTCTTTTTTTAATTTAAATCTGCATCAGCTTTATGCAAATATTAGTACAAATAATGAAGCAAGTATAGCTCTTTTTACTAAATTTGGTTTTGAGAAAATAGGAATTAAAAAAGACTGGATTTTGCTAAATAACCACTATCAAGACGAAGCAATCTTTCAGTTAATCAATAAAAACATTTAAACTAATAGCTTTGAAATTAAAAAAAATAATCACACTAGCTGCCGTAGCCGTAATTTCTGTTTTACTGATTTACGGTTTTATTTTAATCAGCCAAATTTTTAGTGCCAATACAAAATTTGAAGAAAAAGAAGTTTACGTTCACGTTCCAACCGGAGCAAATTATACCGATGTAAAAAAAATATTAGAACCATATATCAAAAACTTTGACAATTTTGAACTGGTTGCCAGCAAAAGAAGTTATCCTGAAAATGTAAAATCAGGACGTTTTCTTTTGAAAAAAGACATGAATAACATTGACTTAGTTCGCGCAATGCGTTCAAATGTTCCAGTTAAATTAGCTTTTAACAATCAGGAACGTCTGGAGAATTTTGCAGGAAGAGTTGGTTCTGAAATCGAAGCCGACAGTTTATCTTTATTGAAAGCTTTTAGAGATCCTAAATTTTTATCAGACAACGGATTTAATGAAGAAAATGTTTTCGCTATGTTTATTCCAAATACATACGAAGTATATTGGAATACATCTGCAGAAAAATTCCGTGATAAAATGATCAAGGAATATCATAATTTTTGGACAGATAAAAGAATTGAAGAAGCAAAAAAACAAGGTCTAACTCCGGTTCAGGTTTCTATTTTGGCTTCTATTGTTCACAAAGAATCAGTTAAAAAAGACGAAAGACCTCGTATTGCAGGTGTTTACTTAAATCGTTTACGTTTAGAAATGCCACTACAGGCAGATCCAACCGTAATTTATGCTTTAAAATTAAGAGATAATAATTTTGATCAGGTTATAAAAAGAGTTTTTTATAATGATTTGGTTATGAAATCTCCATACAATACTTACGTAAATATCGGTCTTCCTCCGGGACCAATTGCTATGGCCGATATTACAGCACTTGAAGCAGTTTTAAATCCAGAGAAAAATGATTACATCTATTTTTGTGCAAGCGTTGATCGTTTTGGCTACCATGAATTTGCTTCAAATTATGCAGAGCACACAAAAAATGCAAAAAAATATTCAGACTGGATTGCTAGTCAAGGCGTAACAAGATAGTTTTGAATTTAAAAGAATACCTTTTATTATCGGTTTTATTTATTTTAAGCTTTCAATCTTTTTCTCAAAATAAGATTGAAAGCTTTTTAACTCCATCTGATACCTTAAATAAAAAAAGACAAAATACAGTAATAGTAACTGAGACTGCTTTGGCTTCGGCTACTTTATTGGGTTTAAATCAAATTTGGTATGCTGATTATCCAAGATCAAAGTTTCATTTTATAAATGATAACAATGAATGGCTTCAAATGGATAAAGTCGGGCATATGTATTCTGCTTATCATTTAGGAAGATTTGGTGCTGAAATGCTAAACTGGAGCGGCGCGGATCAAAAAAAACAATTGATTTATGGGGCAGGTTTAGGCTTTGCCTTTTTAACTGCAGTTGAAGTTTTAGACGGGTATTCATCACAATGGGGTGCTTCTCCGGGCGATATTATTACGAATGCGACTGGAACAGGTTTGTATGTTTCTCAGGAATTATTGTGGAAAGAACAGCGTATCATTCCAAAATTTTCATTTCATACAACGCAATATGCGAGTATGCGCCCTAATCTTTTAGGGAAATCATTAAATGAGGAGATTTTAAAAGATTATAACGGACAAACTTATTGGCTTTCTGTCAATCTTCATTCTTTTGCAAAAGAGAGCAAAATTCCAAAGTGGCTGAATGTTGCTTTTGGATATGGAGCGGAAGGAATGGTTTCCGGAAATGTTCAGAATGATATTCCAATTTCGGTCGAAAATCCAGAAAGATACCGTCAGTTTTTTCTTTCTTTTGATGTAAATTTAGCTAAAATTGACACAAAATCGCATTTTTTGAAAACTATTTTTTCTGTTTTTAACACAATAAAAATTCCCGCTCCAACTCTCGAATACTCCGCCAATAAAGGCTTTAAAGCACATGCACTCTATTTTTAATTTCTGTTAAACTACTGAATATCAGATTTTTTTGTTTTTCATTACCTTTGCACCGTAGAAATTTCAAAAAGGTGACAGCGTTTTGAAGAAAAACAATTTATGATAAAGAAGTGGTATTTTTATGCGAGTTTAATCGTTATTATTACATTTTTAAGTTTGGGTTTTAAACCCTTTAGTGTCGAAACCAAACCGTGGTTTCTAACAGAAAAAACAGATGGATCAGAATACATTTTTCCATCTTTAGAAAAGGATGATTATCCTAAAGTAAATCTAAACGTCCCATACACTGGAAATCATCTTATCGGTTTTAAAGAAGCAGTAGCTTTCAAAGAATCACAGGGAAAATACCGAATGGTAAATTCACTGGGTTACATGGGAAAATATCAATTTGGTTCAAAAGCATTACGCGCCATTGGAGTCAGAAATGAAAAAGACTTCTTAACAGATCCGGCATTACAGGAAAAAGCTTTTGTTGCGTTATTATCCAAAAACAAATGGATTTTACGTAATGAAATCGAAAAGTACGAAGGAAAAGTTATTAATGGTGTTGAAATTACAGAATCTGGTATTTTAGCAGCTGCACATCTAGGAGGTGCAGGATCAGTAAAAAACTTTTTTAAACATGGAGGAAACAGGCATTTTAGAGATGCTTTCGGAACTTCTTTAAAAAGTTATATGCGAGATTTTGCCGGCTATGATCTTTCTTTTATTGAAGCAGACAGTAATGCGACAATAAACGATTAAAAACTAAAAAAAAATCCCGAATGATAATTCGGGATTTTTTTTGAATATTTTAGTCAATTAAGATTTCTAAAATTTTAATAGCCGCTTCACTTATTTTAGTTCCCGGCCCAAACACAGCTGCAGCGCCTGCATCAAATAAAAATTGATAGTCCTGTGCAGGAATTACGCCGCCAACTATTACCATAATATCTTCGCGATCATGTTTTTTAAGTTCTTCAATAACTTGCGGAACCAATGTTTTATGCCCTGCAGCAAGTGATGAAACGCCTAAAATATGAACATCATTTTCTACAGCCTGTTTTGCTGCTTCAGCCGGAGTTTGAAATAATGGGCCTATATCAACATCAAAACCTACATCGGCATAACCGGTTGCTACAACTTTTGCACCGCGATCATGACCATCTTGTCCCATTTTGGCAATCATAATTCTTGGGCGTCTTCCTTCTTGTTTTGCAAAAGCATCTGCTAATTGTTTTGCTTTTTCAAAATTCTCGTCATTTTTTATTGCTGCACTATACACACCGCTAAATGATTTAATTTGCGCTTTAAACCTTCCGAAAACAGTTTCAAGAGCATCACTTATTTCGCCTAGTGTTGCTCTGTTTCTGGCAGCTTCAACAGCGATTTCTAATAAGTTTCCTTCTCCGGTTTTAGCGCAATGAATTAATTTTTCCAGTGATTGATTTACTTTTTCAGTATCTCTTTTTGCTTTAATATTTTCAAGTTGCTCTATTTGTTGTTTACGAACCATTTGGTTATCAACATCCAAAATATGCAGCGGATCTTCTTTCTCTAATCTAAATTTATTTACGCCAACAATAATATCCTGCCCGCTGTCAATTCTTGCTTGCTTTCTAGCTGCCGCTTCTTCAATTCGAAGTTTCGGAATTCCGGCTTCAATTGCTTTTGTCATGCCGCCCAGTTCTTCGACCTCTTCAATTAATTTCCAGGTATTTTCTAAAATCTCATTGGTCAAAGATTCTACATAATAACTACCGCCCCAAGGGTCAACTGTTTTGGTAATTTTCGTTTCTTCCTGTAAATAAATCTGTGTATTTCGTGCAATTCTTGCCGAAAAGTCAGTTGGCAAAGCAATTGCTTCATCGAGTGCGTTGGTGTGTAAAGACTGTGTTCCCCCAAAAGCTGCTGCAGTAGCTTCAATACAAGTTCGGGCTACATTATTAAACGGATCTTGCTCTGTTAAACTCCATCCGCTGGTTTGGCAATGCGTTCTTAAGGCTAATGATTTATCACTTTTCGGATTAAACTGCTGCAATAGTTTTGCCCAAATCATTCGGCCGGCTCTCATTTTTGCAATTTCCATAAAATGATTCATTCCAATTGCCCAAAAGAAAGAAAGGCGTGGAGCAAATTCATCAATTGTCATTCCAGTCGATAATCCAGTTCGAATATATTCTAAACCATCTGCTAAAGTATAAGCCAATTCAATATCAGCCGTTGCTCCGGCTTCCTGCATATGATATCCGGAAATTGAGATAGAATTGAACTTCGGCATTTTTTTGCTCGTAAATTCAAATATATCGGCAATAATTTTCATTGAAGGCGTTGGCGGATAAATATAAGTATTACGCACCATGAATTCCTTCAATATATCATTTTGAATAGTTCCCGAAAGTTTATTCAATTCAACACCTTGTTCTTCGGCAGCCACAATATAAAATGCCATAATGGGTAAAACAGCTCCGTTCATAGTCATTGAAACCGACATTTCATCTAACGGAATCTGATCGAATAATACTTTCATATCTTCAACAGAATCGATAGCAACTCCGGCTTTTCCAACATCACCAACCACTCTTTCATGATCTGAGTCGTAACCGCGATGTGTTGGTAAATCAAAAGCTATTGAAAGTCCTTTTTGACCCGCGGCAAGATTTCTTCTGTAAAAAGCATTACTTTCTTCTGCAGTCGAAAATCCGGCATACTGACGAATCGTCCACGGACGACGAACATACATTGTAGCGTAAGGTCCGCGTAAATTGGGTGTAAAGCCAGCTCCGAAATCCAGAAACTCTAAGTCTTCTATATCTTTTTCAGAATAGCTTTTCTTAAGTTCAATACCTTCGGCTGTGGTGAAGTTTTGACTTATGAGTTTTGAGTTATGAGTTTGTTCACTTAACTCATGACTTTTAACTTCTAACTTTATATGTTTAAGGTCTTTTCTCAATTGTAAAAATTGTTATTTAAATAGGTTTAAATCACTTTCAATTTCTTTTAAAAAATCATCAATATCATTCGCATTATTTGGATTCTTTAAATAGTTTTCTGTTCTTTTTCTTACCTCATTAATTTGCCACTTTGGAATTTCAGATTCGCCATTTTCAGCTGATATTATTTTTATAAGTTTTTCCATAATATTTAGGCTTATATTCAATTAATTGAAGTTAATTTTACTCAAGCTCAAGTCTTTCCTGTTCCAGTTTCTCAGCTAATCTTTTTTCTATAATTGGTGTAATTAATGTTTTTCTAGGTTTGATTTTTACAAACGGAAACAATTCTAAATCATGTTTCATTCTGTCTTCTTTGTTCGGATATTTATTGGTGCCCAATAAAACTTCCTTTTTAGAATCGAATAATTCCTGTTCTTTAGCAGCACTTTCCTGAATTTTCTTTTTGATCGTTCCGTCGTTTAAAAGTCTTAGGAAACCTCCGTCAGCTTCAATATCTTTAAATAAGTTTAAACTCTTTTCTGCCAATTGCATTGTTAAACTTTCAATATAATAACTTCCATCGGCTGGATTATCGACTTTGTCAAAATAACTTTCATGTTTTAAAACTAAAAGCTGATTTCGGGCAATTCTATCTCCAAATTCGTTGTCTTTATGATATAAAGCATCGTAAGGCAAATTAGCCACAGCATCGGCTCCGCCTAAAATCGCCGACATACATTCGGTTGTAGTTCGAAGCATATTTACGTTGTAATCGTAAATGGTTTTATTTCGTTTGGTTGGCGTAACCAAAAAATGACAATCTATATCAGGATTGTATTCTGCAGCAATTAATTTGAAAAGCATTCGTAAAGCACGAAGTTTTGCAATTTCAAAAAAGTAATTAGTTCCAACAGCTATTTCAAAAACGATTGGTTTTGTTGAAGTTGAGAAACGGTTTAAATATTCATTGGCATGCGCTAAACTGTAGGCAATTTGCTGGGTGATATTAGCTCCTGAATTTTGATACAAACCTAAATCTACACTAAGAAATGGAAGTTTGGTTTGGTTTGAAATTTTTTCAAGCGTTTCAAAATTATCTTTATCCGATGTTGTAAACCAGTTTCCGTCGCGGGCTAATTGTCCAATTGGATCTAAATTGCAATAAAATGTTGCGTTTTTTTGAGCAGAAATAGCATCCAGTTTTTTTACGAAATCGATTGAGAGAAAACTCAAATGAAAATAAACGGTTCTATTTTCTAAAGGAAGATTTTCTAATAATTTTTGAATGTCGGTATTTTCGTTCTGGATCGTAAAACGTAAACTTTCGGCACCTCTTTCAATCGTATTTATTGCTCTGCTGATAGATTTTTCAACGTCGTGAACAAATATATTTTGACAGATTTTAAATTCTGAAGCCTGAGTGTGAACAGCAGCACTTTTGGTAAATTCGTCACTGTGATAAAAAGGTTTTACCTGAATATCCTCTGGAGAACTCCAAATTACGGTTTGGTTATAATCGGCTCCATCTAATTCAAACTGAATTTTTTGTTTCCATTGTTTGGATGAAATCGGATTAAAATCGTCGAATAGGTTAGTGGCCATTTAGTGTTTTTTGTGTTTATTCTTTATCTTGAATGGTATCTCCTTCAAACTGGATAATGTAAATATCTTCGCTGTCTTTTTTCATAAAGTACTTTTCGCGAGCATATTTTTCTATTTGTTCAGGATTTTTAAGTTGTTTGATCTGTTCCTGATCTTTCTTTATTTCTTCCTGATAATATTTTTTATTGTCTTGTAATTCATTAATCTGCCCGTCTAAAAAGCGATGATCAAAATAGGAGTAATTATCTAAAAACAACATCCAGATCACAAAAAACAGCAAAACCCAGACGTATTTATTGCCTAGATATTTGAACCATTTTTTGTCTTTATATGGATTTTTTATTTTCATTTTTTATAAACCTGTTATTTCTTTTGAATTTGATTGGTCTTTTTAGCCCCGATAGAGCCGGTATCCTTTTTATGGTTTAAATTTACGATAAAAATTATGAAATTCTCTGATTAATTACAGCGCGAACTACATCAATTGCTACCGTATTGTATTTATCATTTGGGATAATAATATCTGCAAATGCTTTTGATGGCTCGATAAATTGCTCATGCATAGGTTTTAACGTGTTTTGATAACGGTTTAAAACCTCGTCGATATCACGTCCGCGTTCTGAAATATCTCTTTTTAAACGACGAATTAATCTTTCATCTGAATCTGCATGAACGAAAATTTTGATATCAAAAAGTTCACGCAATTCCGGATTTGTCAAAATTAAAATACCTTCAACAATCATTACTTTTCTTGGATGAGTTGAAACCGTATCATCAGTTCTGTTATGCTGAATAAAAGAATAAACTGGCTGATCGATAGTTTCTCCCGCTTTTAAAGCTTTAAGATGTCTTACCAATAATTCAAAATCGATTGCACGCGGATGATCAAAATTAATTAATGCTCTTTCGTCAAATGATAAATTATCGGTTTGTTTATAGTACGAATCCTGAGAAATTACGCCCACTTCAGTGTCTGGTAATTCGTTCATGATTTGGTGTACTACCGTTGTTTTTCCACTTCCTGTTCCTCCTGCAATTCCAATAATGAGCATAAAATTTTTGTTTGATATTTGTTTGGCAAAAATAATAATTTAACTGAATTGCTAAACATATAATGTAATTTAACCATATAAGTAAAGTAAGTAAATTTAAGCAGCAAAATATTTAAGTAAAATAATACTTAACTGAACTTATATCACTTATATGGTTAAAAGATTATTACTTATATGGTGAAAAATATAAAAAAAATCCCGAAAGTAAACCTTCGGGATTTGGTGCAATCAGTATAGTTTAAAAAAATATTCTGAATTTAGTAAGCACTTGTAATTATTTGTTCTTCTTTGCTTTAATCATCATTTCAAGCTGATCCCAAAGTTCTTCTGGGATTGCTTCTAATAAATTGAATTGTCCGGCACCTTTTAACCATTCGCCGCCATCAATCGTAATGACATCACCATTTACATAAGCTGAAAAATCAGACACTAAATAAGCTGCTAAATTGGCTAATTCCTGATGATCTCCCACACGTTTCAACGGCACTTTTTTTGCCATATCGAACTTTTCAGAAAGATCTCCTGGTAATAATCTGTCCCAAGCCCCTTTAGTAGGGAATGGTCCCGGAGCAATCGCATTAGAACGAATTCCGTATTTTGCCCATTCTACAGCAAGACTTCTTGTCATGGCTAAAACTCCAGCTTTTGCAGTCGCACTTGGCACGACATAAGCAGATCCTGTCCAGGCATAAGTCGTAACAATATTTAAAATCGTTGCCGATGTTTGTTTCGTATCAATCCAGTGTTTTCCAAAAGCAAGCGTACAGTTTTTAGAACCTTTAAGTACGATATCTATAACAGTATCAAATGCATTTGCAGATAAACGTTCTGTTGGAGAAATAAAATTTCCGGCTGCATTGTTTAAAAGAACATCTACTTTTCCAAAAACTTTTAAAGTTTCCTGAAGCATATTTTCTACTTCTTCATAATGACGAACGTCACATTGAAGTGGTAAACATTTTCCGCCAGTTTCACTTTCAAGTTCTGCTGCAGTAGTTTTCAGCTTTTCTAAATCTCTTGAAGTTATCGCAACTTGTGCGCCTAATTCAAGAAAATATTTAGTCATTGCTTTTCCTAGACCGCTTCCGCCGCCTGTAACTACAATGACTTTTCCTTTTAAAGCGTCGTCACGTAACATTTTATCTGTATAGCTCATACTTTTCTTTTTTTACAATATTAATTAAAAAAATAGGATGCACGCATAATATTGTTATAAAATTTTGATAAACTTTATATATCACATAGTTTTTTTGCGGCAGATTCTAAAGTAAAATCGTCTTTGGCAAAGCAAAAACGTATTAATTTTTGATCTTTATGATCAGAGTAAAAAGTTGAAATAGGAATGGCAGCAACGCCATGATTGATGATTAGATTTTTGCAGAAGGTTACATCATCTTCATCTGAAATATTAGCATAAGAAGCAACCTGAAAATAAGTTCCTTCGCATGGTTTTAATTGAAATTTGCTTTTTTTGAGAAGTTTTTGAAAGTAATCTCTTTTTTCCTGATAGAATTTCCCAAGAAAATTAACATCAACAACATCTAAATATTCACTTATGGCAAATTGTGAAATACTGTTGACACTGAAAACCAAGAACTGATGTACTTTTTTAATTTCCTTCATTAAATATTCGGGAGCAATGGTATAGCCAATTTTCCAGCCAGTAATATGAAATGATTTCCCGAAAGATGAAACCATAATACAACGATCTAAAAGAAAGTTTTTGGTATGTGCCGAAATATGTTTTTCTTCAAAAGTGATGTATTCATAAACTTCATCAGATAAAACAATGATATTAGGATATTTTGAAAGTATTTTTTCAAGCTGAAGAAAATCGGCTTCATTCAATATTTTTCCTGTTGGGTTATGCGGATTATTGATGATAATCATTCGGCTTTTTGCAGAACAGGCTTTTTCGATTGTTTCCCAATTTGGCGTGTAATCATCGTTTAATGCCACACGAACTGGTTTTGCTTTGCAAAGTAAAACAGGAGATTCGTAAGAATCATAACTTGGATCGAGAATAATTACTTCGTCATTTTCTTTTACCAAAGCTAAAATTGAAGTAAAAATTCCCTGCGTTGCGCCGGCCGTAACCAAAAGTTCTAAATCAGGATTGATTGTTCTTTTATAAGAATCCTGAATCAGCTTTGCAATTTTATTCATCAATGGCGGATAACCTGCCATTGGAGTATATTGGTGTACATTTTCCTTTGATAATCGGGCAACAATATCCGTTAATCTTTCATCAACAGGAAAATTTGGAAATCCCTGTGAAAGATTTATCGCATTATATTCGACTGCCATTTTTGACATTACCGTAAAAATGCTTGTGGTTACGTTTGGAAGTTTACTCATGATAAAGTTTGATTTGGGGAAAACTTGGAGTAATTATTTTGGAGAACTATTTACATACATAGGCGCAGAATAAAGAACTCTAACGTTTTTATTGTTTTGTTTTCCAGGACTCCATTTAGGAGACATTTTTAAAACACGTATTGCTTCCCTTCCTGTTTCGAAACCAATATCTCTCAATATTCTAATATCGCTTAATGAACCATCTTTTTCTATGACAAAAGTGACATAAACCTTTCCTTTTAATTCTGGATTACTTGCAGGAATTTTAAAATTCTTCTCAACAAATTTATTGAATTCAATCATTCCTCCCGGGAAATCAGGTTTGATATCTATTCCAGCAGTATTGTAAACGCTATAATCATCATTAGGGACATCGCCTTCTGGGTAAGCTTTATCAGTAGGTTCGTCAACTGTGAGGATATCGTCAGTTTTTGTTTTTGGAGTTTGAGCAAATATATTTTGTGCAAAACAAATCAAAATTAGCAGAAGAAATTTTTTCATTATGATGGTTTTAAAGTTAGTTTACATTTTATGAATAATAAAAATCGTCGGTCGATTATGTAAATCTACTTTTAATTTTTTCCAATCCGAAATTTTCATTGTTTTTATGAACTCTGTTGGCAGCGTAATATCAGTTGCAATACATAAATGTGTTGAAGGATTTACGATTTGCAAAATATCTTCCACTAATTTATTGTTTCTATAAGGTGTTTCAATAAAAATCTGCGATTGGTTTTTATCGAGAGATAATTTCTCAAAATGTCTCAATGCCGATTTTTTCTCGTCTTTATCAATTGGTAAATAACCGTTGAAAGTAAAGCTCTGACCGTTCATTCCAGAAGCCATCATCGCCAATAGGATAGAAGAAGGGCCGACTAAAGGCACAACCTGAATTCCTTTTTCATGTGCCAGTTTTACAATGACAGCACCGGGATCAGCAACGCCCGGACATCCGGCTTCGCTCATTAATCCCATGTTTTTTCCTTCTAATAAAGGCTTGATAAAATCTAAATGTTCGCTTGGTTCTGTTCTTTTATTTAGGGTAAAAAGTACCAATTCCGATTGTTTTTTTTCAGGATAAACTGCTTTTATAGATTTTCTGGCTGTTTTATCATTTTCAACAATATAGTGGTCAATAAGTTCTATTGCTCTTCTTACGGTTTGTGGTAAAACATCCATCGGATCGCTTTCGCCCATTGTAGTTGGAATTAAGTATAGTTTTCCGAGAAGTTTCATTTTGAGATATTTTATAAATTAAAACAAAAAATGTATTTCAATTCTATAAATAGCAATTGAAATACAAATTTAATTATGAATGTTTTTCGATAAGTTTTTGGGCAATAATTTCAGATACTTCGTCCAGCATTTGATAAACATTATCAAATCCGTTAGCGACTCCGTAATAAGGATCTGGAACATCTACATTTTCGTCTGGAAATAATTCGTTTAGAATAAGACGAACTTTATTTTTATGTTCAGGAGTTTTGGCAAGATGAAGGACGTCACGTAAATTCGAGCTGTCCATAACGTAAATATAATCGAATTCGTCAAAATCAGAGGCTTTAAATTGTCTTCCTTTTTGACCGTCAATGCATAAACCGTTTTTTTGGGCGACAGCAATCGAACGTTTGTCTGGAGCGTGGCCAATATGCCATGATCCTGTTCCGGCAGAATCAACAATAAATTTATCTTTAGGTAATTTTGATGCTAAAATTCCTTCTGCTAAAGGAGATCTGCAGATATTTCCTAAACAAACCATTAAAACTTTTACTGGCATGATTCGCGTTTATAGCGTTAGTTTTTTGTTGATGTCTTCGACAAATTTTTTGAATTGTTTGTCTGTAGAAACTAAATTATCAACGGTTTTACAAGCATGTAAAACGGTAGCGTGATCGCGGTCTCCAATTTGTGAACCAATGTTTGCCAAAGAAGCTTTTGTAAATTTCTTTGCAAAAAACATAGCCAATTGTCTTGCCTGAACAACGTGTCTTTTTCTGGTTTTAGATTGAAGAGTTTCAATATCCAGCTGAAAATAATCAGACACAATTTTTTGGATATAATCAATAGAGATTTCTCTCTTTACGTTTTTAACAAATTTCTCAACTACACTTTTCGCTAATTCAATCGTAACTTCTTTTTTGTTGAAAGAAGACTGAGCAATTAACGAGATAATAGCACCTTCTAATTCTCTTACGTTAGACTTGATATTCCGTGCAACATACTCTAAAATGTCTTCCGGCATATCAACACCATCACGATATAAAATGTTTTTTAAGATCGAGATACGGGTTTCATAATCAGGCTGGTGCAATTCTGCAGACAATCCCCATTTAAAACGGGATAACAAACGCTGTTCAATATCCTGCATATCTACAGGAGCTTTATCAGAAGTTAAAATTACCTGTTTTCCGTTTTGGTGCAAATAGTTGAAAATGTGGAAAAATACGTCCTGAGTTCCTGATTTTCCAGATAAAAACTGAACATCATCAATAATCAAAACGTCGATTAATTGGTAAAAGTGAATGAAATCGTTACGATTGTTCTTTTTAACCGAATCAATATATTGTTGTGTGAAAATCTCGGCAGAAATATATAAAACCGTTTTTTCAGGATATTTGTCTTTTACTTCAACACCAATAGCATGCGCTAAGTGTGTTTTTCCTAAACCAACTCCTCCAAAAATCAACAAAGGATTAAATGAAGTTCCTCCAGGTTTGTTGGCAACAGCCATACCTGCAGAACGGGCTAAACGGTTTGAATCTCCTTCAAGGAAATTATCAAAGCTGTAATTAGGATTTAACTGAGATTCAATTTTTAAATTTCTGATACCAGGAATTACAAACGGATTCTTAAGTTCAGGATTTAAATTTTTAAACGGAGCGTCAACTTCTTGTGGTTTCATAGGAACTCTGTTAGAACTTGGCAGCTGCTCGGTAAACGGCTGTTTATTTCCATAAGTGTTCTCCATTTTAATTTTATAGAGTAACTTTGCGTTTTTTCCCAGTTCTTTGGTAAGTGCAACTTTCAATAATTTTACGTAATGCTCTTCGAGCCATTCGTAGAAAAATTTACTTGGTACTTGAATATATAACGCGTTGTCGGTTAGCTCAACTGATTTGATTGGTTCAAACCAAGTTTTGTATGCCTGATCTTGAATATTGTCCTTTATAAAAGACAAACAGTTTTCCCATACCGATTGAGCAGTTTTAGTCATAGATTCAAATAAATTTTTTTATTATTGATAAAGATTCTCCTATAAAATAGGAGCAAAATTTTTCCGTTTTTCAGGATAACAAATATGTGAACAAATTTCTGTAAAAAAAAATATTTTGGTATCTAATTTTATAAAAAAATGTTGTAAGAGAACTTCAGTAATTTTAAATTTTTTAATGTATAAATAATGAAAAATCATCAAACGCAAGTGCGTGTTCGTTACTCCGAAACTGACCAAATGGGGGTCGTTTATCACGGAAATTATGTGCCTTATTTTGAAATTGGACGCGTGGAATGGCTTAGAAATAAAGGGATTTCGTATGCAAGTATGGAAGAAAGCGGAATTGGGCTTCCAATTGTTTCGATGCAGATCAACTATAAAAAATCAGCGCGTTATGATGAGCTTTTAACAATTCATACAACATTCAAAAGTCAGTCATCTGTTAAGATCGAATTCGACTGCGAAATCTATAATGAAGCAAATGAGTTATTAACAACCGCAGTGTTTATTTTAGTATTTATTTCGTTAAAAACGGGTCGCCCAACTGCCCCTCCGGATTATATTTTGGAATTGTTCAAAACGCTAACGTAATTGTTAAAACGAAGCACGTTTTTATACTAAATTACACAATTTTAATATCGATTTCAAACATTAAATCAAAAATGTCGAATATAGATTCGGCATTTTTTTTTCGTGTTTTAGTCATTATCTTACCAATTGGCAGTCCTGAATCTTCATCGATTTCCATTTCCTGAGAAATTATGTCCAGCTTTTTTTCCTTTATAACACGCATTACCTTGTTCATGTTTTTATAATCAAAAGAAATTAAAAACTGAACATCAATTGTTTTTTCAACAATTTCGCAAACTTCTAATGTCATTTGCGCCGTTGTTCGATAAGCTGCGATCAAGCCGCCAACTCCTAATTTTGTACCGCCAAAAATGCGAACCACAACTATAAGTATATTGGTTACACCAAAAGATTGTATTTGTCCATATATAGGTGCACCGGCAGTATTACTTGGTTCTCCATCATCATTAGCCCGATACGAAATTTTTGGAGCCGTCCCCAATTGATAAGCGTAACAATAATGTACAGCATGCGGATGGAGTTTTCTTAAGTCCTCAATAATAGGTTTTACTTCATCCTCATTTTCTATAGGAAATGCATAACCAAAGAATTTACTTCCTTTTTCCTTAAAAAGAACTTCTTCAGATGCACTGGCAATGGTTTGATACGTATCGTTATATTCCAAATCTAATATTCTAAATTGTATTTTGTTTTTTTAGCCACAGATTAAAGGGATTAAAAGGATTTTTTTAACTGTTGTAAATAATCTGTGTGAATCCTTTTAATCTGTGGCCAAATATTTTATAGACTCCTAATATATTATAGTATGTTTTTATCAAACAAATCGATAACATCTTCCTGCCCAACTTGTAAATTCCAAACATTAAGACCTAATGCAGCAGCGGCATCAGTATTATCTTTTTTATCATCAACAAATAACGTTTGCTCAGGAATTAAATTATGTTCATCAATTAAATGTTGAAAAGACTCCGCATTTGGTTTTCGTTTTCTGATTTCAAAAGAGAAATGAACTTTCTCAAAACAATTATAAAAATCAGTATAAAAAGGAATACCAACCGTTTTTTCAAAAGTAGCAATATGAATAGCATCCGTATTACTTAATAAAAACAAACGATATTTTTTTGAAAGCTCTTTTAAGAAATCTAATCGATAAGAAGGAAAATCAGCCAAAACCGCATTCCAGGCTTTCAGGATTTCTTCAACTGTTGCATTTGGAAGCTGTTTTTGAAATCCGCCTATAAAATCATCATATGAAATATCTCCGGTTTCATACAATAAATTCAAACGGTCAAGTTCAGCGTTCCATTCGGTTAAACCTAAATTTTGCAAACCTGAAATTGTTCCTTGTTTGTCTAAATTGATAAAAATATCTCCAAAGTCAAAAATTATCGTATCAATCATGGTTTCTTATAAATATTAAGTCGTCGTTTTGAATATAAGTTTTAATAGCATTTTTCTTTTGAAGCTCTGGTGCTTTTGTGCCTTTTTCAAAAGTATTTTTTCCAACAAAAATTCTCGCTTCGTCCCAAATATTTTGATCTATAAAAGACTGTAAAGTTTGTCTTCCGCCTTCAATAATTATTGATTGAATTTGATGCTGATATAAAACAGATAAAATATTCTCAATCAGGTTTTCATTGAAATCAATCTTCTCAAAAATTGTATTTTCAGTCGAAACATTCTCCTCCGATTTCGAAAACACAATCGTTTTTACACTATCATCAAAAACAAAACTATCTTTTGAAATTCGGTTGTTTTGATCTAAAATCACCCGAACCGGATTGTTTCCTGACCAATCACGAACATTTAATTTCGGATTATCATCAACAACCGTCTGTGTACCGGCTAAAATAGCCTGCTCTTCACTTCGCCATTTATGAACTAATTGTTTCGAATATTTGTTAGTAATCCAAACTGGTTTGCGTTCCTGATCGTCTGCTTTTTCGGGAGCTAAAAATCCGTCCTGACTTTCTGCCCACTTTAATATAATATAAGGTCTCTTTTTTTTGTGAAAAGTAAAAAAGCGTTTGTTGAGTTCGTTACATTCGTCTTCTAAAATGCCTACGGTTACATTTGCTCCTGCTTCAACAAGTTTCTTGATTCCTCTTCCTGCTACTTTTTCGTTGGGATCAACTGTTCCAACAACCACATTCGGGATTTCGTTTGCAATAATTAAATCACAACAAGGCGGCGTTTTCCCAAAATGAGAGCAAGGTTCTAAACTAACATAAATTGTTGATTTTTTTAATAGCGATTTATCTTTTACAGAGCGAACCGCATTTACTTCGGCGTGTGGTTCTCCGGCTTTTTTGTGCCAGCCTTCACCAATAATTTTATCTTCATAAACAATTACACTGCCTACCATGGGGTTTGGATAAGTTGTTCCAAAACCATTTTTAGCAAGTTCAATGCATCGTTTGATATATTTCTCATGTATTTTCACCCTGCAAAAGTAATTATTTTTGAGTTTTGAGTCTAATATTGCAATTATTGTTGTGAAACAAAACAAAATGTTATGAAACTATCGGAAAAGTATTTTTATTTTTGTAGTTACAAGTGAAAAAATAAAATGAGAAATTGGGTTATCAGAAAAATTAAAAAGGAAGACAATCAAGCAGTTGCAAAATTAATACGATCTGTTTTTGATGAAATGGAAATTCCAAAAGTGGGAACTGCTTATGAAGATCCATATTTAGATTTGATGTTTGAAGAATACAATAAACCACAGTCAATCTATTTTGTAGTTGAAAGTGAAGGCGAAATTTTAGGCTGTGCCGGAATTGCTCCGTTAGAAAATGGAGATCCTAAAATTTGCGAATTGCAAAAAATGTATTTTTTACCAGAAGTCCGCGGATTAGGTATTGGAAATAAAATGATGGATGAATGTCTAAATGAAGCAAAGAATTTTGGTTTTGAAAAATGTTACATAGAAACAATGCCGTTTATGCACGCGGCACAAAAATTATATAGAAAATCAGGTTTTGAATATTTAGATGCGCCAATGGGCTGTACCGGGCACAATTCTTGCCCTGTCTGGATGTTGAAAGATTTGCAGAACTAATTAATAAATTGATTTTGTAAATACTTATATGAAGAATAATTAGCTTTGGCTGAAAAATAATACGCAATAAACGCAATGAAAATCAAACAATATCGTACTCAGTTTATTAAAGAGTTATCTCCTTTGTACGATGCGTACGAAGCAGAAAGTTTTTTCTATTTAATTCTAGAAGATAAACATAAACTGCGTCAAATAGATTTAGCTTTAAATCACGAATTATTTTTTTCTGAGTCTGATTTTGCTGTTTGGGATTTATTATTAGCACAGCTGAAAAGAGAAGTTCCAATTCAGTATTTATTAGGTAAAACCAGCTTTTATGGTTTAGAATTTGAAGTAAACGAAAATGTTTTGATTCCGAGACCGGAAACCGAAGAATTGGTCGAATGGATTATCAACGAAAATAAACCATTCGATAAAACTAAAAAACTGAAAATTCTTGATATAGGAACCGGAAGCGGATGTATTGCTATTTCACTGGCTAAAAATCTGCCAAATGCAGATGTATATGCTATTGATGTTTCAAAAAAAGCAATAGAAACGGCAAAACGAAATGCAAACAGAAATAAAGTAGATGTTACTTTTATGTTTCAGGATATTTTAGAAACACAAGAATTGAAATGTCAGTTTGACGTAATTGTTTCAAATCCGCCTTATGTGCGAAATCTTGAAAAAGAAGAAATAAAGAAAAATGTTCTCGATTACGAACCGCATCTAGCATTATTTGTAGATGATAATGATGCGTTGGTTTTTTATAGAAAAATAGCCTCTTTGGCACATAATAATCTCTTGGAAAACGGACAATTGTATTTTGAAATCAATCAATATTTAGGAAAAGAAATGATCGATTTGCTAGGTAAAATGGATTTTATAAACATCGATCTTCGTAAAGATATTTATGATAATGACCGCATGATTTCCTGCAAGGTTTCCAAAACCTTGTAGGTATTTTTATTCTATAGCTAAAAATGAAATTACAAATTAGGAGTTTTAATGCACATCAAAAATCTGAAAGATTTGATATCGAAATTCCTTCTGACAATTCTTCAGATTTAAAGATTTCCTATGTTGATTTTGAGTTTGAAGAAATACCAGAATATAACATTACTGCAAAAATTTTTCTCAATGAAAATAATTTGAAATTAGACGATTTTAACTTTGTTTATTTCAAAAATGTAGATTTAATTTTCTTCAGATTCATTTATCAATGGGGAACAATTGATTTGAAAAACAGAAGATTGAAAAGAAATATAATTGATTACTCCTTAGATTTTCCTTTTTTTTATTTACATCAAAACTGTATTTTAATTGTAGATGATCTATTTGCTGAAACTACAACATTTGATGGTGAGACAGTAGATAGAATTCTAAATGAGCAGCCTCATGAAATAATTGAGTTCGAGGATTATTTTGAATTTGATATAATAGGAGTTGAAAAAAGAAAACTTATGAAAACTATTTCAGATTCCTGCAAGGTTTCAAAAACCTTGTAGGTTTAAATTATATAGACGATGAAAATAATACCTACAAGGTTTTTGAAACCTTGCAGGAAACGTGAAGATTACTCGTATCGTAACGCTTCAATAGGGTCTAATTTCGAAGCTTTAATTGCAGGATATAAACCGGAAACAATAGCAACAATAAAACTGGTTGCAAAAGCAGCAAATATCGCTTTCCATGGAATTACAAAAGCAAAATCCATTATTCCGGCAAATGCACTGCCAACAACAATTCCTAATATAATCCCAATTAAACCTCCGATTTGACCAATCAATAAAGTTTCAATAAAAAACTGAACTGAAATTGTAACCTTTGTCGCGCCCAATGCTTTACGAACGCCAATTTCTCGCGTGCGTTCAGTAACCGAAACAATCATAATATTCATTAAAGCAATTGACGAACCTAGAATAGTGATAACAGAAATAATCCAGGCAGCCCAGCCTAAATATTGTGTAATTCCTAAAATTCTGTTGATCAAGTCATCACTTCGGCCAATACCAAAGTTATTATCACGAACCGGGCTAAGTTTTCGAACTCTTCGCATTGTACTAGTTGCATTATCAACAGCTTGGTCTAAAAGTTCTTTTTTAGAAACCATAATACTTATCGTGTAGTTAATATTTGGAGCAGTAAATAATGAGCGTGCCACCTGAATAGGAATTAAAACACGTAAATCCTGACTGTTTCCAAATGTTGAACCTTTTTCTTTTAAAACGCCAATGACTTTAAAACGTGCACCGCGAATTGAAATTACTTTATCAATTGGGTTCACATCTTTTAATAAACCTTTTTCAAAATCAGAACCCACAACGCAGGAATAAGTATTGTTATCAATATCAAATTGATTAAAAGAGCGTCCTAAAGTAGTTTCCAAACCTGAGTTTGAAATAAAATGTTCATCAACACCCACAACCGTAATTTCTGGATCTGTTTTGGTGTCTAAATATTTTACTTCTGCTTTTGATGTTGCTGTAAACGAAAGGGAGGTTTCGGTAAAAGGATATTTGTATTTGTTTTTAAAAGCAACTGCTTCAGGATAAGAAATAATTGGATTTATGATTTCTCGTTCATTTCCGCCGCGGTTACGAACTGTATTTTCATATTGATTGATGTTAAAAGTATTCGCTCCCATCGAAGCAAAATTGGTCGAAACCGTGTTTTCAAGTGCCGTTACAACAGTTAAAATTCCAACCAAAGCGGTAATTCCGATAGCAATAATTAAAACGGTAAGAATGGTTCGCAGTAATTGAGTTTTGATAGAACCAAAAGCAATTCGGATATTTTCTTTAAATAATTTTAGCATCATGACCAATTTGTCACGAAAATACGGTTTTTGTTACAAGTTTGTTTTCGAACCGCTATTATTTATTTTAAAAAGTAAGATATTTGCAGTCGATTAAAATCAAAAGAAAATAATGTTAAAGAATTTTAGGTTTTTAGATTTCACAATAAATCTAAAATCTAAAATCAGAAATCTAAAATAAAAAAGATGGCTTCAAAACCAAGCATTCCACAAGGGACAAGAGATTTTTCGCCTGCCGAGGTGTCAAAACGTCAATATATTATTCAGACGATAAAAACTAATTTTGAAAAATTTGGTTTTCAGCCGATAGAAACTCCTTCGTTTGAAAATTCAGATACTTTGATGGGAAAATATGGGGAAGAAGGAGATCGTTTGATTTTTAAAATCCTGAATTCAGGTAACTTTTTCTTCAATAAAAATAAAATTGAATTACCGGAATCTATAGAATCGCTGCAAGTTAATTCTGCCGAAACAATAGATTTAAGTCAAAGAATTGAACTGAATAAATTTACAGGAAGAATTTCAGAAAAAGCATTGCGTTACGACTTAACAGTTCCGTTTGCAAGATACGTTGTACAACACCAAAACGAAATTGAATTTCCTTTTAAAAGATACCAGATTCAACCAGTTTGGAGAGCTGACAGACCACAAAGAGGACGTTACAGAGAATTTTATCAATGTGATGCCGATGTTGTAGGTTCAACTTCACTTTGGCAGGAAGTAGAATTGGTTCAGTTATACGATACCGTTTTTACATCTTTAGGTTTAGAAGGCGTAACAATCAAAATTAACAATAGAAAAATATTATCTGGAATCGCTGAAGTTATTGGAGCTTCAGATAAATTAATTGATTTTACAGTTGCTCTTGATAAATTAGATAAAATTGGAGAAGACGGCGTAAAGAAAGAAATGATCGAAAAAGGTATTTCTGAAACGGCGTTGGTAAAAGTACAGCCGCTTTTTAGCTTCACCGGAACTTTCGCAGATAAAATTAAGCAGCTTTCAGAATTACTAGCTTCATCAGAAGAAGGAATGAAAGGTGTTGAAGAATTGAAATTTATTTGTGACAATGTTGCAGTTTTAGGATTGTCAAGCGCAATTTTAGATCTTGATGTGACTTTGGCACGCGGATTAAATTATTATACAGGTGCTATTTTTGAAGTTGGAGCTCCAAAAACGGTTTCAATGGGTTCTATTGGCGGAGGCGGAAGATACGACGATTTGACTGGTATTTTTGGTTTAAAAAATATGAGCGGTGTCGGAATCTCTTTCGGATTAGATAGAATTTATTTAGTTTTAGAAGAATTACAATTGTTTCCGGAAACTGTTGCTGCGACTTCAAAAGCAATATTTATCAATTATGGAGATAAAGAAGCTTTGTACGCTTCAAAAGCTATTCAGAAATTAAGACAAGAAAATATAAAAGTAGAATTGTATCCAGATAATGTAAAAGTTGGAAAACAATTTCAATATGCAGATAAACGCTTGATTCCGTTTGCTGTAATTGCAGGTGATCAGGAAATTGCATCAGATTCTTACGCTTTAAAGAATTTAGTGACAGGTGAGCAGGTTTCAGTAGATTTCGAAGGATTGAAAAATGCTTTATTAGGTTAAATATTTGTAGCGAAGGTTTTTTTTGCCACAGATTATATAGATTTAAAGGATTTTTTTTCACGCAGATTAGGCAGATTTTAGCAGATTTAATTTGATTTTTATATTAAATAATCTGCTTCAATCTGCCTAAATCTTTTTTAAAATCTGCGTGAAATAAAATTTTTTAGTGACAAGCTAATAGATTTCAACGAATAGAAAAAAAACTTTGTTAGTTAACTATTTGGAACGAAGGTTTTTGCCTCAGATTGCCGAGATTTAAAGGATTTTCTTTTTAAATCTCTATGTGAAATAGTTGCTGGTAAAGAAAAAAAACTTTTAATTTGCCGACCTTAAGTTACAAGTTACGGGCGTAGTTCAAGGGTAGAATAGCGGTCTCCAAAACCGTTGATGGGGGTTCGAATCCCTCCGCCCGTGCAATATTTTTTACCGCAAAGAGCACAAAGTTTTTTGCCAAAAATACTTAAAAACATAAAGTTCGCAAAGCTAAATCAATACAAAGCTTTGCGAACTTTGCCTTTTTTAAAAAGTTTAAGAGTAAAAAAACTTAGCGTTCTTGCGCTATTTTTCAAGATAAAAAAGCATAAAAAAAAGCTTCGTCTCTGTAAGGCGAAGCTTTTTTTAATATAAGGTAAACTTGAATTAATAATTATTTAGAGGCCTTAGCCAACCCTTAAATTCAATTTTGATAGGTAATAAATTTTTGTTCCCAATTTGGATACCAAAGATACGACAAACTAAATCGTAATAGTCTTAAAATTATAATAAATTTTTATTGCCTATTTTCGCTTTTTAAAACACTCATATTTAATAAAGTGACAATTTGACATTTTATAAGATTTGGCAGTACTTTTGCAATCCAACAGAAAGAAATAAAAATGAAGTTTAAGAATATTTTTAAAAATAAAAGTAATATGACTACGGAAAATACAGAATTCGATCAGGAATTAGATGATGTAACGTTAGAGAACAATGCCAACGGTGAGCAGTTAATTGTTGAAGAATTAAGTGTTGAAGAGCAATTAGCTCAAGACTTGGCAAAGGAAAAAGATAAGTTTTTGAGATTATTTGCCGAATTTGAAAATTACAAAAAAAGAACTTCAAAAGAGCGCATTGACTTGTTTAAAACTGCAAATCAAGAAGTTTTGTTAGCAATGCTTCCTGTTTTAGATGATTTTGACAGAGCAATGGTAGAAATCAACAAATCTGAGGATGAAAATTTAACTAAAGGTGTTGAATTGATTCACGAGAAACTAAAAAGCACTTTGGTAACTAAAGGTTTAGAACAAGTTGACGTAAAAGCAGGAGATGCCTTTAATGCTGATTTTGCTGAGGCAATTACCCAAATTCCGGCACCGTCTGAAAAATTAAAAGGGAAAATTGTTGATGTTATTGAAAAAGGGTACAAATTAGGAGACAAAATTATTCGTTTCCCTAAAGTAGTAATCGGAAACTAAAAAATGCAAGTAAAATTCTAAAGCCCAATTTTTAATGTTGGAATTTGGAATTTGTGATTTGGAATTTAAACCTAACTATGAAAAAAGATTTTTACGAAATACTAGGCATTTCAAAAAATGCTGACGCTGCCGAAATAAAAAAAGCATATAGAAAAAGTGCGCTTAAATATCACCCTGATAAAAATCCAGGCGACAAAGAGGCAGAAGAAAACTTTAAATTAGCTGCTGAAGCTTATGAAGTTTTAAGTGATCCACAGAAAAAAGCAAAATACGATCAATATGGACATCAGGCATTTGATGGTTCTGGCGGATTTGGCGGTGGTCACGGCGGTATGAATATGGATGACATTTTCAGCCAGTTTGGTGACATTTTTGGAGGAGGATTTGGCGGTTTCGGAGGCGGAGGCGGAGGCCCTCGCCGTGCTAAAGGAAGCAATCTTCGAATTAAAGTAAAACTTACTTTAGAAGAAATTGCAAATGGTGTTGAGAAAAAAGTAAAAGTAAAACGTAAAGTTCAGGCAAAAGGTGTAACGTATAAAACTTGTACGACTTGTAACGGTCAAGGTCAGGTAATGCGTGTAACTAATACCATTTTAGGAAGAATGCAGTCAGCATCAACTTGTCCTACTTGTGGTGGTTCTGGTCAAATTTTAGATAAAAGACCTTCTGAGGCAGATGCTCAAGGAATGGTTCAGGAAGATGAAACTGTATCAATCAAAATCCCGGCAGGTGTTACTGACGGAATGCAGTTGAAAGTTTCAAACAAAGGAAACGATGCGCCGGGAAATAGTATTCCGGGAGATTTAATTGTTGCCATTGAAGAAGTTGAACACGAATTTTTAAAACGTGAAGGTGAAAATATTCATTTTGATTTATACATCAGTTTCCCGGAAGCAGTTTTAGGAGTTTCAAAAGATATCGAAGCCATCAACGGAAAAGTTCGTATTAAACTGGAAGAAGGAATTCAATCTGGAAAAATCCTAAGATTAAAAGGAAAAGGAATTCCAAGTTTAAACGGTTACGGAAGCGGAGATTTATTGGTTCACGTAAATGTCTGGACACCAAAAACATTAAACAAAGAGCAAAAACAATTCTTTGAAAATGCGTTAAACGACGAACATTTTGCACCAAGCCCTGAAAAATCAGAGAAATCATTTTTTGAAAAAGTAAAAGATATGTTCTCATAATCTAAACTTTTCTAAAATGTTTAAATAAATTCAAAACCCATTCTAAACATAAATAGAATGGGTTTTTTGCGTATTATTATGCAGATTCGCTAGTAATTATTTACTTTTACAGACTGTTGGTAAAAATAACAAAAACCAGCGCAAGAAAATCCAAAAAAACAAAATGAGCAACTTACTCGAAGTACATAAAGTCGTAAAACAATATGGCGATTATGTAGCGCTTAACGAAGTTTCATTAAATGTGCCAAAAGGCAGTATATATGGACTTTTAGGTCCTAATGGAGCTGGAAAAACTTCCCTAATCAGAATCATCAATCAAATTACAATGCCAGACAGCGGCGAAGTAATTTTAGATGGAGAAAAACTGCACCCAAAACACGTACAGACAATTGGTTATCTTCCGGAAGAAAGGGGATTATACAGCTCGATGAAAGTTGGGGAGCAATGTTTGTATCTCGCACAAATGAAAGGACTTTCTAAAGCCGAAGCCAAAAAACAATTGGATTATTGGTTTGACCGTTTAGGAATTCAGGGCTGGTGGAATAAAAAAATTCAGGAGCTTTCTAAAGGAATGGCGCAGAAAATTCAGTTTGTAGTTTGTGTATTACATAAACCAAAATTGTTAATTTTTGATGAACCTTTCTCAGGTTTTGATCCCGTAAATGCCAATGTTATAAAAGATGAAATTTTGGCATTAAAAGAGCAGGGAGCAACTATTATTTTCTCGACACACAGAATGGAAAGTGTTGAAGAACTGTGCGATCATATTGCTTTAATTCATAAATCAAATAAACTGATTGAAGGAAAAGTGGGCGATGTAAAACGTCAGTTTAAAACCAACAGTTTTGAAGTGGGAATCCTGACAAACAATGTTGAAGGTTTGATGTATGATATTACACAAAAGTTTACCGTTTCGCCTGCGAATTTTAAATCCTTAAATGACGATTTAAAATTAAATATTCAAATAGGAAATGCAGCGCCAAATGAATTATTACATATCCTGACACAACGCGGACAAGTAACGCATTTCGTAGAAAAAATTCCAAGTGTAAACGATATTTTTATTCAAACTGTTACAGAAAATACAAAATAAAATTCCAAAAAAAAGAAATTCCAAATTCCAATTTAAGAGTTTTCAAAATTGGAATTTGGAATTTGAAAATTTAAAATATTTATGAGCATCATTTCGTTGATTATAAAAAGAGAATTTATTGCCAAAGTCCGCAATAAATCTTTTGTTGTCATGACTTTTTTGAGTCCGCTTTTGTTTGTTGCTATAGCCGTTTTTATTGGTTATTTAAGCACGATGAAAGCCGAAACAAAACGTATTGCTATTCATGACGAAACCGGACTTTTTGCTGCTGATTTTTTAAAGGAAAATAAAAAAGGTGCTGAATTCAAATATCTGAATTTATCTGAAATTGATGTAAAAGCTTTAAAAGACAGCATTACAAAAGAAAATTTCAGTGGCTTAATTGTCATCCCAAAAACAAATAAAACAAAAGATTTAGAAAGTAAAATTGAGTTTATTTCGAATAACAGTCCAAGTATTTCTTTTATAGAAAGCACACAGAAAATCATTGGAACAAAAATTACCAAACTAAATCTCGAAAGCGCCAAACTAGATACGCTGGCAATTCAAAAAGCACAGTCAGAAGTTAATATTCATTTGGTTAAAGCTTCGGGGGAAGAAAGTTTAAAAGGATTAAATGAAATAAAAATTGCAATAGGCGGTGCATTCGGTTATTTGATTATGATGTTTATTATCATCTACGGAAATATGGTAATGCGAAGTGTAATCGAAGAAAAAACAAACCGTATTATCGAAATCATTATTTCATCTGTAAAACCATTTCAGTTAATGATTGGTAAAATCGTTGGAACTTCTCTTGCAGGAATTTTACAATTTATAATTTGGGCTTTTATTGGTTTGGGATTAATGTTTGCGGCATCAACATTTTTTGGCGTAAACGTTGGACCAACAGCCAGAATTTCGCCGGAATTAATGCAATCTGCACAGCATGAATTTTCAGGAACAGCACAAATGTATATTACTGAATTATGGAATCTGCCAATTGCCAGTATCATAATTGGTTTCGTGATTTATTTTATTGGAGGCTATTTTCTATACAGTTCATTTTACGCCGCAATTGGAGCAGCTGTTGACAATCAAACCGATTCTCAGCAATTTTTACTGCCAATATTAATGCCGTTAATTCTAAGTGTATACATCGGATTTTTCACGGTTGTAAACGATCCACACGGAACCGTTGCCGTTGTATTCTCCATGATTCCGCTTACGTCGCCAATAGTTATGCTAATGCGTATTCCGTTTGGCGTGCCGTGGTGGCAAATCGCAATTTCGGTATCATTATTGTTTGCTACCTTTTTCCTTGTTGTTTGGTTCGCAGCAAAAATTTACCGCGTAGGTATTTTAATGTACGGCAAAAAACCAACTTGGAAAGAATTGTATAAATGGTTAAAGTATTAAATTCCAATTCAAAAAAGAATGGGAATAAATCCCAAATTCCAATAATTGGATTTTGGAATTTTTAAAATTGAAAATTACGAAGAATGAGTAGGATACTAATAATTGAGGACGAAGCAGCGATTAGAAGAGTTTTGGTAAAAATATTATCAGAAGAAAATGACACCTATCAGGTTGATGAAGCTGAAGATGGGGCTGCGGGTCTTGAAAAAATAAAAAACAACGATTACGATTTGGTTTTGTGCGATATCAAAATGCCAAAACTGGACGGTGTTGAGGTTCTAGAAGAAGTAAAAAAGATAAAACCGGAAATTCCAATGGTTATGATTTCAGGTCATGGCGATATGGAAACCGCAATTCATACCATGCGTTTGGGTGCTTTTGATTATATCTCAAAACCACCAGATTTAAATCGTTTATTGAATACCGTTCGTAATGCTTTAGACAAAAAACAATTAGTTGTTGAGAATAAAATTCTAAAGAAAAAAGTCAGCAAAAATTACGAAATGATTGGCGACAGCGAATCTATTAATCATATTAAAGTTATGATTGATAAAGTTGCTCAAACTGAAGCAAGGGTTTTAATTACGGGACCAAACGGAACCGGAAAAGAATTAGTGGCACATCAATTACACGAAAAAAGCGAACGTGCCAATTTTCCTTTAATTGAGGTAAACTGCGCGGCGATTCCGAGTGAATTGATTGAAAGCGAATTATTCGGACACGTAAAAGGTGCTTTTACATCGGCAGTTAAGGATCGTGCCGGAAAGTTTGAAGCGGCTGATAAAGGAACTATTTTCTTAGATGAAATTGGTGACATGAGTCTTTCGGCTCAAGCCAAAGTTTTACGCGCGCTTCAGGAAAGTATGATTACAAGAGTCGGTGCCGATAAAGACATTAAAGTTGATGTTCGTGTGGTTGCCGCAACAAATAAAGATTTAAAAACAGAAATTGCCGAAGGCCGTTTCCGTGAAGATTTATACCATCGTTTGGCTGTAATTTTAATTAAAGTTCCGCCATTAAATGAAAGACGTGACGATATTCCGGCTTTGATAAGGCATTTTGCAGAGAAAATAGCTTCTGAACAAGGAAATGTAGTTAAGGTATTTTCGGCGCAAGCCATACAATTATTACAGGAATACGATTGGACTGGAAATATTCGTGAACTTCGAAATGTTGTCGAAAGATTAATCATTTTAGGAGGTAACGAAATCTCTGAAGGCGACGTGAAAATGTTTGCCAGTAAATAAATGATTTAGAATCTAAATTCTAAAATCATAAATCTAAAATTAAGCATGAAACTAAAAAAAATAAACGAGAAACTACAAGACGGACTAATTGAAAACGGTTTAACAGAAGCAAATGTTTTGCAGCTGGAAACTTTTTCGACCATTAAAAGTGGTGCGGATTGTATTATTATTTCTCCGGAGAAAAGCGGAAAAACAACTACAATTGTTTTAAATGTGATTCAGCAATTGGCTGGAAAAAATGAGGAATCGCCTCGTGCTTTGATTATTGTTGAAGACAAAGCAAAAGTGCTTGAAATGGAAGAGCTTTTTGAGAAATACGGAAAATATACGAATCTCGAGGTATACGGTGTTCATGACAAAGGCGATATGGATTATGACAAAAACTACGTTTCTACGGGAATTGATGTTTTAATTGGAACGCCAAATAAATTGAGCGATATGTTTTCGACAGCGGGTTATAATGTAAACCGCTTGAAAATGTTTATCCTTGATGATGCAGATCCTATTTTGAAATTACGTCATGAAACTAAAATCATGCGTATTTCGAACAGTATTGCCAAAACACAGCGTTTAATTTTTGCTGAAACTTTGACAGAGCGTATCGAAATTTTGGCAGATAAAATGTTACTTGAACCTTATTTGTTTGATATGGATGAAGAAGGCGAGGAGGAATTGGATGAAGAGGAAGACGATATTGAGGAAGAGTAAAAAGTCGCAATTTACAGTCTCAGTCGCAGTTTTTAGTCACAGTTTACAAGCTTCACTGAAAACTGTGACTGAGACTGAAAACTAACTAATAATATATGGAAATATTAAAAACGCTTAAATTCTTGTCAATCGTACTTCTGTGCTTTTTTCTGATTATTTATGTTTTGATAATTTCTTATGTTTACTTTAATCAGGTTGAATTGGTTTTTCATAGTTCGAGATTACCAAAAGATTACAAGTTTGATTATCAGCAAAAATTCGAAGAAATAAACATCAAATCCTTTGACGGAACTATTCTGAACGGATTATTATTTAAAGCTGAAAATTCAAAAGGACTGATTTTTTATCTTCATGGAAATGCCGGAACACTTGAAACCTGGGGTAAAATTGCAAAAGTATATACTTCATTAGGATACGATATCTTTATTCTAGATTATAGAAGTTTCGGGAAAAGCGAAGGTGAAATCGAAAATGAAGAACAATTGTCAAAAGATATTTCTATTGTGTATCAGTCAATGACTAAAAGATATCCAGAAAATAAAATCATAATTGCCGGATATTCGATAGGCTCCGGATTTGCGGCTAAATTAGCTTTCGAAAATAAACCAAAAGCTTTACTGCTGCAGGCGCCGTATTATAATTTTTTAGAATTATCAAGTAAACGAGTGCCAATGTTTCCGGACTTTATGAAAAAGTTTAGTTTAGAAACCAATGTATATCTCCCGCAGATAAAAGCTCCCATTTATATTTTTCATGGAACAGCAGACCAGTTAATTCCTTTTGAGAATTCAGTTCGGTTAAAAAAGCTTTTGAAGTCAAATGCGGCTTTTTATCCATTAAAAAATCAGGAACATATTGGAGTAAATGAAAACGAAGATTTTCAAAATCAATTAAAAACAATACTAGAATAGATTAATAATTAATAAAATAAAATGTCATGGGATTAATGAAGGTGTTTTCGGGAAGTGAAGTATTAGCCATTGCTTTGCAGGAAAGATTAGAAGAAGCCGGTGTAGAAACTGTAAAAAAAGATAATATTCAATCCGCTCGTTTAGGAGGTTTTGGCGGTACAGATTTAGCCGTTGAGGTTTTCATTCAGGAAACAGATTTTGCAAAAGCAAATCCGGTTATTGAAGAATTTAGAATGAGTATTTAAAAAGTTTTCAGTATTCAGTCGCAGTCTCAGTTTTCAGTGCAAAACTGCTTACTACGACTGCGACTGAATACTGCGACTGCAAACTAAAAAAAATGCAATACAAAATGTTAGTTCTGGACATGGATGATACCTTGTTGACAGACGACCACAAAATTTCAGATTTAAATAAAAAAGTTTTATTAGAAGCACAGGCAAAAGGCGTTTATGTTGTTTTGGCTTCGGGAAGGCCAACATCGGCAATGATTGCTTATGCTAAAGAGCTGGAACTGGATTTGAATGATTCTTATATGATTTCTTTTAACGGAGCTATTATCAGCCAGGTAAAAGATGATTTGGTTTTATTTGAACAAAAACTTACTGTCGAACAAATTCACGCTTTATACGATTATAGTGTAAAAATGAAAACGCACATTATAACGTATTTAGATGACGAAATTATAAGCGAAACCGATTCTGAATATATCGAGATCGAAAAAGATATTACCGGAATGGCGCATCGTAAAGTTTCGAGTTTTAAAGACTATGTTGACAGACCTGCTGTAAAATGTATTTTACTTGAAGATCCAGCTTATTTAAAAGAAGTCGAAAAAGATTTATTAGTAGCAATGCCGCATTTAAGCGTTTCAATGTCTAAACCTTTTTTCCTTGAAGCAGCGCAAAACGGCATAGATAAAGCAGCAAGTTTAAAACAATTAGCAGATAAACTCAGAATTCATCAAAGTGAAATTATCGCCGTTGGAAACGCCGGAAATGACTTAACGATGATCGAATATGCCGGTTTAGGTGTTTGGGTTGATAATGTAACGCCAGAATTGCGCGATAAAGCAAATTTAATTGTATCTTCAAATAACAATGACGGCGTTGCCGAAGTAGTACAGAAATATATTTTAAATTAATTTGAGATGAAAAATCCAATCGAAACAGAACGTTTGATATTACGGGAATTAGAAATTTCTGATGCAGAAGGAATGTTCGAATTGGATTCGAATCCGAATGTGCATTTGTTTTTAGGGAATAATCCCGTAAAACATATTGAAGAAAGTATTGATTATATCAAATTTGTTCAAAAACAATACAAAGATTTTGGAACAGGCCGCTGGGCTGTCGTTTTAAAAGAAACCAATGAATTTATTGGCTGGTCAGGAATAAAGTATATTACGGACGAAATCAATAATCATAAAAACTTTTACGAGTTAGGATATCGTTTTATCGAAAAACATTGGGGAAAAGGATATGCCTCAGAAGCTGGAAAAGCTTTTGTCGATTATGCTTTTAACGAAATGAAAGTAGAAAAACTTTACGCTTTCGCGGATGCGGGAAATGAAAATTCCAGAAAGATTTTAGAAAAACTAGGTTTTCATTTTGTAAATTCTTTCGAGTATCAAGGAGAAATAGAAGTTTGGTACGAACTCAAAAATCCAAACTTATAAGGAATTGTGTTTTAAGAAATGCGTTCCTCCAAATCTTTGAAAACTGTAAAAGTCTGCAAAGATTTGGAAAACGTAATTTCTTGGAATTATTTTTTAGCTACAGAAACAAAATATTTATTTCCGTCACCCATTGTAAGTTTTACACGCTCGTCGCAAAGATCAATTGCATAAACGGCACTTTCGTAACAGCTGCAAGTTGTGTTTTTGTCTTTAGACATTTCAGTTTTACAATTGTTATTTTTGAATGTTGCTAATTGTGGAGTATATAAACTTACTAAATCTGTAGAAGCAGTAACTAAAGAGATGATACTTGCAGAATTATTATTAGTAATTCTGTAAACAATTCTATCAGTATAGTTTACTTCATTTACAGTTACTTTACGAATATAAGTGTAAGCTGTAGATTCTGTACTTGGCTCCTTTACTTCAAATTTAAATCCAACCGCACGAATTGCAATATCAAATTGTGATTGAGAGTTTAAACTCGCCCAATTTGTTAAAGTACTAATAGATGGAAATGGGTTTGCATTTGCAGCTGGGGCATTAGTTTGCGCTTGCGAACTAAAAATGGTCAAGAACATCAAGCAGATCGTGGGTAAAAATGCTTTCATAGTGGAGTTTTTAATTTTTAATTTTTGCCTACTCTTTATGGTTTTCGGCGTTCCCATTCGTTTTTTAATAACAAAACAACAACATAACGATTGAAAATCAAAATTGTTTTACATGAATTGTTATAATATTAATATTAACGTTTAAAATCTATAAAAACTCAATATAACACTGAAATTTTCTAAGCAAAGTTAAATGTAAGAAAATTTTAATTTAAAAGACAAAAAAATGTATTTAATCGATAAAATTTGCACTTAATCGATAATTTTGTCATTTTATTCTTATTGAATCAAAAATTATCATCTCCTAAAATACAAAATTTAAGAAATAATTGATTTATTATTTGGTTTTTTAATGCGTTTTAAAATTGATGCTTTCTGCAAAATATTGATATATAGTATATTATTGATTTTATTTTCAAGAATATTGTATGTAAATTTGCAAACTCTTTAATAGAGATGTAAATATAATATCTTACTACTATAAATGTAGTGCATTCCTATGGAAAATAGAAAAAAAGTTGCTTTTTATACGCTTGGCTGCAAATTGAATTTCTCAGAAACCTCTACGATTGCCCGAAACTTTAATGACGAAGGTTTTGATCGTGTCGATTTTGAAGAAATTGCAGATATATATGTTATCAATACCTGTTCTGTAACAGAAAATGCAGATAAGCAGTTTAAGCAGGTTGTAAAAAAGGCAATGAAACTTAATGATAAAGCTTTTGTTGCAGCAGTTGGATGTTATGCACAATTAAAACCAGAAGAATTAGCTGCCGTTGACGGTGTTGATTTAGTTCTGGGAGCTACCGAGAAATTTAAAATCACAGACTATATTCATGATTTGAGCAAAAACGATATGGGTGAAGTTCACTCTTGCGAAATTGCCGAAGCTGATTTTTATGTGGGAAGTTACTCTATTGGCGACCGTACCCGTGCATTTTTGAAAGTTCAGGACGGCTGCGATTATAAATGTACCTATTGTACCATTCCTTTAGCACGTGGAATTTCAAGAAGTGACGCTTTAGAAAATGTCTTAAAAAATGCCAAAGAAATTTCGGCTCAAAATATCAGGGAAATTGTTTTAACAGGAGTTAATATTGGAGATTACGGAAAAGGCGAATTCGGAAATAAAAAACACGAACATACTTTTCTGGATTTAGTTAAAGCTTTAGATGAAGTTGAAGGAATTGAACGTCTTCGTATTTCATCTATTGAACCAAATTTATTGAAAAATGAAACCATAGAGTTCGTTTCAAAAAGCCGAACTTTTGTTCCGCATTTCCATATTCCGCTGCAATCAGGAAGCAACGATATTTTAAAATTAATGAAACGTCGTTATTTAAGAGAAGTTTATACAGACCGTGTAAATAAAATTCGTGAAGTTATGCCGCACGCTTGTATTGGTGTCGATGTAATTGTTGGTTTTCCTGGAGAAACAGACGAACATTTCTTAGAAACGTATCATTTCTTAAACGAAATGGATATTTCTTATCTGCACGTTTTCACGTATTCTGAAAGGGATAATACAGAAGCTGCAGATATGCCGGGAGTTGTTCCTGCGAATGTAAGGGTAAAACGAAGCAAAATGTTACGCGGATTATCGGTTAAAAAACGCCGTGCTTTCTACGAAAGTCAAATAGGAACAAACAGAACTGTTTTATTCGAAAGTGAAAATAAAGAAGGTTACATTCATGGTTTTACAGAAAACTACGTAAAAGTAAAAACGCCATGGAACCCAGAACTGATTAATACTTTGCACGAAATCAATTTGACAAAAATTGATGAAGATGGAAGTGTTCGTTTGGAGTTTGTAAATAAATTGGCGGAAGCTTAAAAATATATGTGATTTAACTTTGTCAAAGTTTAAAACTTTGACAAAGTTATCGCGACATCCATATATCCAAAGTATTGTCATTTCGACCGAAGAGAGAAATCGCACTATTTTGTCGACAAAGATTGGAGATTTTCTTTGCGGAATTATTAGTGCGATTTCTCCCTTCGGTCGAAATGACAAATAAAAAAGCCTCATAAAAGAGGCTTTTTTATTTTATAACTACTTCTGATTCTCAGGAATCACCAATTTCAAAGAATTAATATAATCGGTATCAAATTCAATAACCCTGATTTTTTCAGGATTAAAAGCTAATTCACCGCCAAATTTGCCTTTTGTTTCAAGGAAATCAATTAATAGTTCATCTGGTGTAAGCGAAATCAGTTTACCCAAATAGACCGCTTTTGAAGATTTTTTAGCAATCTGAAAAATGGTATACTTCCTGTCAAGAAAATTTACAATAGCATTCAGATCCTGAATCGGAATAATATCTTCTGTATTAATGTTTATTCCTTTTAAGCGAATAACCTTTTCGGTAAAAACGAGGTCTTCATCCCTGTGAATCGCTTCGATATTTTTATTCTTTAAAATAACAAAGCCATCCAAAATATAATCAACCGGATTGTTTCGAAGTAAAATCCAGTCATCAGAATAATCAATAAGAAATCCGGTAAAAATTTCTTTTTTATCCTGAAATTCTATCGCAATTAATTGTCTTAAATATTGTTCCATCATTTTAGTTTTGAAATTCCAATTTTTTTAAACTCCAAATTCCAATTACATTAAGAGTTGGAATTTGGAATTTAAAATTTGGATTTTTATTTTTAAGGATTAGTAGACCAAATACTGCTGTTTTTAATAAAAACTCTGCGGTTTAATTTTAGCTGTGCAATAATCAGTTCAGCAACATCTTCAGACTGCATTACTTTTTCTGGATTTCCATCCGTTAATTTTAAATCGATTGCCAAATCTGTTGCCACTGTGCTTGGCGTTAAGGCAGTAACACGGATATTGTGTTTTCTCATTTCCTGCATTAAAGAGTCAGTTAAACCCATAACAGCAAATTTTGAGGCACTGTAAGCGCTTGTAACAGCATTCCCGTTTAATCCCGCTGTTGAAGAAATATTAATAATATCGCCCGTTTGTCTTTCGATCATTTGCGGAATAACAGCGCGGGTTGTATAATACGTTCCCATTAAATTTACCTGAATAATTCTTTCCCAGTCTGCAGGTTCTAATTCCAGAAATTTTCCAAAAGCACCAATTCCGGCATTATTAATCAGGATATCAATAGTTTTAAATTCTGCTAAAGCTTTTTCAACGGCAGTATTTACAGAATTGATATCAGATACATCTGCAGATAAAGCTAAAGATTTTACACCAAATTGATTTACTTCAGCGGCTAATTGATCCACATCGGCTTGCGTTCTGGCAAGAAGAATTACGTTTACACCTTCTTTTGCCAAAGCAATGGCAATTGCTTTTCCAATTCCTTTACCAGCGCCTGTAATAAGCGCATTTTTATTTTTTAAGTCTGTCATGATTTATGTTTAGAAATGCAAAAAGCATCATTTTAAGTCTAACAAAAATAAAACTTTTGCCAACTAAAATGATGCTTTTAGGTGTTTTCTTAATCTAAGTTTAACAACTTTGTTATTCTTTCAAAACCATGTCGATACACATAACGGCAGCAAGAATTAATTGTCTAAGCGGACTATCTGATGGTACAGTTTCTTCAATTTGAAGTACATAATTATCTGCACTTGTAAAAAACTCTTTTCCTAATCCGGCCCATTTTTTGCTTACTTGTGCAAGTTGTTTATTTTCGTGAGAAAATTTAAAATCCCATCCTGTCCATTTCCCTTGTAATGTTGCAGCAGGTTTGTCATTTTTATCTAAGATTTCAAATCTTCCTCCAAATGAGAAAAATTTCTGTTTGAAAGTTCCAATTAACCTGTCTTTTTCGTCAAAAACTTCAACTGTCGAACGAAAGATTGCAATTCCTCTTTTTACCGAAATTAATTTTTCGCCCGAAGCAGTTGTGATTTCAACATTAAAAGGCGTTGCTCTTTTATAATCTGTAAAACGAAATACTTTAGTAAAGAAACCAAGATTATTTTCTCGGCAGTTCATAATTATTTGATTCGTTTCAGGGTCGTAAATGTCGTAGTTGTTAGCAGCTTTAAACATTCCGATATGTTCTTTAACTAAAAATAGATTTTGGCTTAAAATTGGATTCATACGTTTTTAAAATTAATGATTCGATTAGAAACCAAATGTAAAGAAATATTTATTAATTATATTGTTCGGAAGTTTCAATAAGACGAATAAATTCAGCTTTGTAACCTCCTTTGTCGAATGATATTCCTTTTTGTGCTAATTCCGCAATTGCTTCAGATGATTTGTCAGAAATTAATTTTGAATCTCTGAGTTTTAATCCAAACCAAGCCACGGCTGTACTAAATTTAAAATCATCACTCGCTCTGTCTAAACTAATCGATTTGTTGTTGATTATCTGAACCATTTCAATACTTTTATCGCCGTCGGGTTTTTTGTAACGAAATTTTATTGTCGCCAGTTCACCGCTGTAATTGTTTGAACTTGTTTCGGTTTGAGTGTATTTTAAATCATCAGGCTGAACGTTTAAATAATCGCTTTTTACACCAGCCGGAATAATTTCATACAAAGCCGTAACGGTATGGTTACTTCCTAATTCTCCGGCATCGATCGCATCATTTTTAAAATCTTCCGGACGAAGTTTTCTGTTTTCGTAACCAATCAATCGATACGCCTGAACTTGTTTTGGATTGAATTCAATCTGGATTTTTACATCTTTTGCAATCGCAAACATCGAACCTTTAAATTCTTTTCCAAGAAAACGGTTTGCTTCCTGAATATTATCGATATAGGCATAGTTTCCGTTTCCTTTATCAGCAAGGATTTCCATTTTACTGTCTTTGTAATTTCCCATTCCGTAACCCAGACACGTTAAGAAAACGCCTGTTTTTCTTTTTTCTTCAATTAATTGTTCCATGTCAGAATTTGAAGAACTTCCCACATTAAAATCACCATCAGTTGCCAGAATTACACGATTGTTGCCGCTTTTAATGAAATTTTCTGTTGCAATTTTATACGCCAGTTCAATTCCTGCTCCTCCGGCCGTACTTCCTCCGGCTTCTAATTTATCCAGCGCTTTAATTATCGTTTTTTTCTCGTTTCCAGAAGTTGGAGGTAAAACCATTCCTGCCGCTCCCGCATAAACCACAATGGCTACTTTGTCATTTGGGCGTAATTCGTTTACTAATATTTTTAGAGATTGTTTTAATAAAGGCAGTTTATTCATTTCGCTCATTGAACCCGAAACATCAATTAAGAAAACAAGATTTGAAGCAGGTAAATCTTCAATTGGAATGTTTTTTCCCTGTAAACCAATTTTCAGAACTTTATTTTGTGAGTTCCATGGCGAATCACTTACTTCTGTATTGATAGAAAATGGATGTTCGTTTTTTGGCTGCGGATAATTGTATTTAAAAAAGTTGACCATTTCTTCTACACGCACCGCATCTTTTGGAACTTGTTGTCCGCTATTCAAAAAACGTCTGATATTGGTATAAGAAGCATTATCAACATCAATGGAAAAAGTAGAAAGCGGAGCCGTTTTTGGACTTTCAAAAGCATTTTCTGTAAAAGCATCATAATCTTCCTGCGTTGGTTCAACAGGACGAATAGGAGTGATCTGATTTAGTTTTTTATCTAATTCTTTTTCAGAAAGATTTTTGTAAAGTTCATTTTTGGTCGAAATTACAACGATACCATTTGAAGCTTTACTGCCATAAACAGAAGTTGCCGCCACATCTTTTAAAACAGATACATTGTCAATATCATTCGGATTAATTTTTGCCATTTGATCGGCTTTTATTGCTACTCCGTCAACAATATACATTGGTTCATTTTTTGGAGAAACAGAGACTGCTCCGCGTATGGCAATACTGGGACTTGGACTAGCCATATATCCTACATTGCTTTGGACCTGAACCCCGGCAACTTTTCCTTTAAGTGCCTGAGAAATATCTTTTTTCTCTTTTCTTTTTTCGGCACGTGCATAACTTCGACTTTCATATTCAGAATCATTTGAGCCATAACCCACAACTACAACTTCACTTAAGGTTTGAGTATCCGAAAAAAGCTGTATATTAATTGTATTTGAATTTTCAACTCTTTGTCTTTGCGTTTTATATCCAATGAAGCTAAAAATAAGCATGTCTCCTTTTTTTGCCTGAATACTGTATTTTCCATCAAAACTGGTTATGTAATTTGCTTTTGAATTTTGGTTGATAATAGTAGCACCCGGAACTGGCATAGAAGTTTCATCTGTAACAATTCCTGTAATCGTTCTTTCCTGCGCCATTGACACGAAACATATAAGCATAGCAATGGCTGATGAAATAAGTTTTAGACTTTTCATGATAGTAAGTTTTAAATTAATGTTCGGATTTTTTCTTAGTCAAAGCTTTAAACTTTGACTATGATTTGGTGAGTTTTGGCTATTTCTTTAAAGCCGGTTTTCCTGTTTTTGTAGTTATAATGACAACTCCTTTTTTTCCTTTTTCGCCATATTTTGATGTGGCTTCAAGATCTTGTAAAATGGTTATTGTTTTAATGTCTTGTTTGTCCAAAGGTGCATAAGGGCTCGTTGGATTATTTCCAAATAAATCATTTTCAGAATAATAAATTCCGTCAATAATGTATAAAGGTTCATCTAAAACAACAAGGGATTCTACGTTTTCAGGCTCTAGATTTGTAATTTCGGCCTGCATCATTTTATCTTTTTTTACCTCGTCGCTGTGAGCCATTGCATTACCGTTAAGAATAACTAAAGGCGCACTTTTTTTAGCTCTTTGAGATTGCATTTCTGCAGAAGAGGCTTTAAAAGTTTCTTTCTCCATTTTTCGTGAATATCCGGAACTTACATCTATTTTGTCTTTAGCTTTTGAAACTTCAGTTTCTTCTTCTGAGTATGCGGATTCTGCAGCAACGGCGACAGGCGCACTAAGTGCAGGCATCGCATCATAATTTGGTGCTGCAGCTACATTAGCAGCACTTGGAACTTCATGTATTGCAACTGGTTCTTGGTGTTTTATTTGTTTCTCCAGAATTTTAAGAGCTTCTTCTTTTGGAACTAATTGTGAATCTGCGGCAACTACAGCTTTGTTTTTCTCTATATCAGAATTTCCAATTGTTTCTTTTTCCGTTTCATTAACTACAACCTTATCAGGTGTTTGAATAATCGACGTTTTGTCTGTTTTTAAAAACTGATATCCTAAAGATATTACTAATAAAAGTGAAGCAGCAACAGCGATTTTTTTCCAGAGTGCAATACTTTTTTTATCTTCTTTTCTGTCCAGTTTGTCTTCAAGTCGTGACCAGACTTTTTCCATTCCCGGAAAATCTTTTGGTTCTGCATTATCTGCAGCTTCCTTAAATCTGTTGAATATTTTATCTTGATTGTCCATGACTATTTTGCTTTTTGATAATATAATTTATTTACTAATTCCTTTAGCTTGGTTTTCGCGGCATTCAATTGTGATTTTGAAGTGCCTTCAGAAATGTTGAGCATTGCTGCAATTTCTTTATGTCCGAAACCTTCAATAACAAAAAGGTTAAAAACAGTTTTACAGCCATCCGGAATATGGTTTAATAAATTAAGTAAGTCTTCTTCTTCTAATGAGTTCATTTCTTCTGTAAATGGCTGTGCAAGCATTTTTACATCATCAAGATACATGTTGAAATTTGTGTTTTTCTTGATGGAAGCCAAACAGTAATTAACGGCAATTTTTCTAGCCCAGGCCTCAAAGGCTTTTTCTTCCTTAAGCTGATCTAGTTTTGTAAATATGGTATAGAAAGCGTCGGCCAAGGCTTCTTCGATTTCTTCTTCCTTCTTGAGGTATCGTTTGCAAACGCGATACAATTTTGGAGCCATGTGCTCATAAACCTGACGCTGGGCATCGCGGTTCATTTTTTTGCAGTTAGAAATTAGCGTTTCGTTTATCACAATATTGGTCTTTAATTATAAAGAGAGCGAAAAAGATAAAAAGGTTGGGTCGGGTGTGAAAAAAAAGTTTTTTTTTCAGGTTCAAAGGTTCATAGTTTCAAAGTTACAAAGGTTTTATGTAGATACGCACAGCAGTGCGTCTAATGTACCGTAAAATCGAAATGACATGAAATAAGTTCAAATTTTATTTTTTTGTATTTCGATACCAATCTTCAATTTTCTTAATTGATTCCTTGTCAATTTTTGGATTACTGTTTAAACCTAAATTAATTTTTGTATTAGAAATATATGAGTTTAGAAAAATTATTGCAAAACCTCCAACTTCAGCATCTTCAGTTAAAAGAGTTGAAGAAAAAACATTCATATATCCGCAGCATTTTTCTTTAGAATTCATAACTGAAATCAAATATTCGACATCTTTTGGCTGTACCCAGTTATCAGGAAAATCCCCAAGCATTGATACAAAATTTAGCGCAGACTTTTTATTGTATTTTTCTTTGAAAAGAAGAATAAATGATTTTGGATCTAAATCTTTTGGAGATAAAGTCTTGTGATTTTTTTTTACATTTGAAGTTAACTCTTCAATACTTAAAGTGCTTAAGTTTTTCTTTTCTTTATTATTTATTTTAAAGGTATAAAATAAATAAGCGCCTGCCGAAAGAGTAAGAATTATTATCAATGAAAGAATTCCTTTTTTCATAAAATTGAAATTATTTTATAAACCTATATTTCTCAACGAAGGTATTTGTAGAGACGCACAGCAGTGCGTCTAACGTATCGTAAATCCGTAATTTTTATCATTCAGCATTTTTATATTCTTTGCGGAGACGCACTGCTGTGCGTCTCTACGTTATTATGGTAATCGAAATACTTTGTGTCTCTTTGCTTTATAATTTTGTTTAGAAAGGCATTCTTTTTTAACGATGGTTTTATTGTAGAGACGCACAGCAGTGCGTCTAACGTCTCGTAAA